>JBEATO010000119.1:0-3155 GCA_041161945.1 Actinomycetota bacterium | reverse complement strand
TTCGATGTTGAAGCTGCAGGTGCACGTGGATATGGCTATGAACTAGTTGATCAACTAGCACTAGAGCACTTGATGGGCGTTAAAGCTTAAAAAGAGCGTCAAGTAACTGTCGAGCCGCGACGAGAAATCGCATCAACGCCAGCAGAGACGAGCAAGACAAGTCCTGTGACAATGAACTTGATTCCTGCTGCATATCCTAAAAGACCCATGCCGTTATCGATAACGGCAACTACAAGGCCTCCAAGAATCGCATCGCGCACCTTTCCCTTACCACCAAACAAAGATGTTCCACCGATAACTGCAGCACCCACAGCGTAGAGAAGTGTTGAGCTTCCACCTGTTGTAGGAGAGATGGAGTTTTGGCGAGACGCAAAGATCATTCCAGCGATTGCAGCTAATCCAGAACAAATCATGAATGCTGTGATACGAACACGCTTGACGTTAATACCTGCACGGCGTGCTGCTTCTGCATTTCCGCCCACTGCATAGATGTGGCGCCCAAAGGCTGTGCGGCCAAGAACGAAAGTACCAACAACTAAAAGTAAGAGAATGACTGGCACAACGTAAGGAATACCCTTAAGACTTACTAGATCTGGGTTATTGCTTCGCTCTAAATTCAATGCAAAAACTGCCACACCAGTAATTCCAAGAAGACCAGCAGTCTTTAGTACCCAGAGCTTGATGAGTTCAGATTTTAATCCTGCCTTACGGCGGGCATAAATACTGTTCAATCCCATGAGAACATAAACAACTGCAACAATTATAAAAAAGATCCAACTATAAAGCGGAGAGAGATTTGAGTTTTCTACTGCCAAAATAGTCTTATCTTCAACACGGATAGTTCCACCTTCACCTGCAAGCAAGAGAAGAATTCCTTGGAAAGCCAAGAAGGCTGCCAAAGTAACAACGAAGGATGGAATTCCAAGACGGGCGACTAAAGTTCCAAGGCCAAAGCCAAGAAAGACACCCACAATGATTGAGGCAAGTAGGGCTGCATACCAAGGCACATCGTGATTGGTAATCAAGATAACCAGAACTGCTCCAGTTACACCTGCTGTAAAGCCGGCAGAGAGATCAATTTCTCCAAGGAGGAGAACAAAAACCAGTCCCATGGCAATAACGATTACTGCAGCGGCTTGTGTGAGTAGGTTCGCAAAGTTACCTGGCGTTAAGAAAACGCTGGACATTGAGCCAAATACAGCGCAGAGAGCGATTAGACCAAGAACGGCAGGAAGTGAGCCGATATCGCCAGCTTTAACTCGAGCCCAATAATCGCCCATGGCGCTTTTGATTGTTGCATCTTCATGCTCAATTACAGCGCTCATTATTTTGCTCCCTTGTTTGCTACAGGTGCTTGGACGCCGGCAGATTTTCCTGTCGTAATTAATTCAATTACTTGGCGCGGAATAACTTCATTCTTATCAACTTGCGCAGCCATGTTTCCTAGATACAAAGCAGCGATATTATCGGCCACTTCAAATACATCGTTGAGATTATGGCTAATCAACACAACTGCTAAACCATTATCGGCAAGGCGTCGAACTAAGTTAAGAACTTGTTCAGTCTGTGCAACACCAAGGGCTGCAGTTGGCTCATCCAAAATAACCACTTTGCTATTCCATAGAACAGCGCGCGCAATTGCAACTGTTTGGCGTTGTCCGCCTGAGAGTGAAGAAACTGTCTGGCGAATAGATTTAACTGTACGAACACTCAAGCCATCTAGAGTCTTGCGGGCGAGTGCTTCCATTGAAGTTTCATTTAATACTGGGCCGCGCTTTTGCTCGCGTCCTAAAAACATGTTGTGGACAATATCTAAGTTATCGCACAGCGCTAGATCCTGATAAACGATTTCAATTCCAAGAGCGGTCGCATCGCGTGGACCATTGATATCAACTTTGTTCCCTTCAAAGTGAAAATCTCCGGTCTCAGGGGTGTAGATACCGGCGATACATTTAATGAGTGTGCTCTTGCCTGCGCCGTTATCTCCAACTAGGGCAGTTACTTTGCCTGCTGCGATGTCGAAGTTAACATCCTTAAGGACGTGTACAGGTCCAAAAGATTTGTTGACGCCTCGAAGTGAAAGTATCGGTGAGCTCATGTCTCTAACCACTTTTCTTTAGATTCTGCTTACAGACGGTGAAAATATCCTATAAAAGAAGTTGCGGCTCAGGGAATGAACCCCGAGCCGCAACCTACTTTCTATTGCCTAGCTTGTTTCGATCTTATAGACCGTTAGCTGTGCAGAGGTCTTCGATATCAGCACACACTGCTTCGCGTGTCTGGAAGCCATCAGCAATAACGTCCTTGACGTTTGCCTTTGTGATTCCAACTGGTACCAATAGAACTGATGGGACATCAATTGTTCCGTTGTTTACAGAACCTGTTGCTGTTGTTGCTTCTTCTCCACGTAGCAATGCGATTGCTAGTGCAGCTGCACCTTCAGCTTCAGCCTTGATGGCCTTGTATACAGTGTTTGACATGTCTCCTGTGAGGATCGCACGCAATCCGTCAACAGTTGCATCTTGTCCAGATACACAGACCTTGCCGTTTAGCTTGTTCTTCTTAAGAACAGCAATAGCTGCAAGTCCAAGACCTTCGTTAGCTGAAACAACTGCATCAAGCTTTCCGCCAGCCTTTGATAGCTGCTGTTCGAAAATTACTCCACCCTTTGCGTTATCCCAGTCTGGAACAGCCTGGTCATCAACAAGTGTGTATGCCTTTGAATCGATTAATGGACGAAGAACTGAATCGTATCCAGCCTTGAATAGTGTTGCGTTGTTATCTGTTGGTGAACCGTTTAGGTAAACGATACGAGCAGATGACTTTCCTGCTGCATCTAGACATGCCTTGATGCCTTCACCTTGTAGACGACCAACTGCTTCATTATCAAATGAAACGTAGTATGAAGCTGAACCATTAAGTGTTAGACGGTCGTAGTCGATTGTCTTAACACCCTGTGCTGCAGCCTTGTCCTGAACAGCCTTAGCTGAATCTGAATCTAGGTTTACAAGGATAAGAACCTTTGCACCAGCTGTAAGCATCTGATCTGCAATAGTTGCAAACTGTGCCTTGTCGCCGTTTGCGTTCTGAATGTCAACCTTTACTCCTGCTGCATCAAATGCTGCTTGTAGGAATCCGCGGTCAGCAGTTTCCCA
>JBEATO010000097.1:0-3170 GCA_041161945.1 Actinomycetota bacterium | reverse complement strand
TCGCCAGGGATTGAGCGCTGATGTGCCGGAAATAGTGGCGGGATTTATAAGAGAGAATGGGCTCTATGACAATCAGTAGCAAAACCCGCGAGATAACCCAAGTAGCCGCCCATGCCATTATTGAAAAGATTGGCACGGACTTAATCGCTATTGATTTATCAGATCAATTAGTTCTAAGCGAAGTCTTTTTGATTGCAACAGGCCAGAACTCAGCGCAGGTTGATTCAATTGCAGATGAAGTAGAACGCAAGCTTCAAGCAATCGGAGAGAAGCCAGCACGCCGTGAAAAAGGTGCTGAATGGATTTTGCTTGATTACTCAGATTTAGTTGTGCATATTCAAAGCGTTGAACTACGCAAGTACTACATGCTTGATCGTCTTTGGAATGATTGCCCAACGATTGAACTAGATGCTGTGAAGGAAGCTGCTTTAAATGGTAGGTAATCGAATTGTTGTTTGGCGACATGGGCAAACAGACTGGAACAAGATCAACCGTTTTCAAGGCCATTCTGATATTCCACTCAATGAAGTTGGAAAAGTACAAGTAACCAGAGCAGCCCAAGTTTTAGCTGGCATGAATCCAACTCAGATTATTTCAAGTGATCTGGGCCGTGCTAAAGAAACTGCACAAGCCCTTGCAGATTTAACTGGGTTAAGTTTTAGTACACATGAATCACTGCGAGAGACAAATGGTGGTTTGTGGGAGGGTAAAACTGGTTCACAAAATCGTGCAGAAGATTTTCATAACTTTATTCGCTGGATTGATGGCGATGATAGTCCTGCTGGCACAACAGGGGAGCGACGCAGTGAAGTGGCATTTCGCGCAGTTGGCGAAATATTGAAAGCCCTTGAAGGAAAGACAGAACAACTCCTAGTTGTTGCAACACATGGTGGAACTGCTAGATGCGTCCTTGGAGAATTGCTACAGCTTCCACTTTCTCATTGGGGAGTATTAGGCGGACTTTCAAATGCATCGTGGTCAGTCCTACAACGAAATCCCCGACAGTGGAATTTAGTTGAACACAACGCTGGATCTATTCCAGAACCTGTCTATGGCGAAGAAAGTGGAGCAACTTTCGTTTAAAACCACCGTGCATGTATGCGGTAAGGTCTGCACTTGAAGTAAATGGGGCTATAGCGCAGCTGGTAGCGCACCTGCATGGCATGCAGGGGGTCAGGGGTTCAAATCCCCTTAGCTCCACGTATGAATAACAACGTGAATGACGAGCGCGAGCACGCGGCATACGACTTTGCCTACGTGCAGGAAAAATGGCTGCCCATTTGGGATGAAGTACAACCATTTAAATCAGGACGTGCAGATGACACACGTGAAAAGAAATATGTATTGGATATGTTTCCTTATCCATCCGGTGATCTACACATGGGCCATGCCGAGGCATATGCACTAGGTGATGTGATTGCTCGTTACTGGGTTCAAAAAGGTTTTAACGTTATGCACCCAATTGCTTGGGATGCTTTTGGTTTACCTGCTGAAAATGCTGCAATTAAACGCAACTCTGATCCACGCATTTGGACCTATGAAAATATAGCTGTTCAAAAAGCATCAATGCGTCGTTTCGCATGTTCTTTTGACTGGGACCGTGTGTTTAATACTTGCGATCCTGAATACTATAAATGGAATCAGTGGCTGTTTCTAAAACTGCACGAGCGCGGCCTTGCCTACCGTAAAGATTCAGCAGTGAACTGGTGTCCTGGATGCCAAACTGTTTTAGCAAATGAACAAGTTGTTGCTGGACTTTGCGAGCGATGTGATTCAGCTGTTACCAAGAAGAAGTTGAATCAGTGGTATTTCAAGATCACTGACTATGCCGATCGTTTACTCGATGACATGGCTCAATTAGAAGGTAAATGGCCGGAAAAAGTTTTGATGATGCAACGCAACTGGATTGGACGCTCAACAGGTGCCAACGTTTCATTTGTTATTGAAGGCCGCACAGAGCCAGTAACTATCTACACAACCCGTCCAGATACTTTGTATGGTGCAACATTTATGGTTGTTGCTGCCGATAGTGAGCTAGCCGCAGAATTAGTTGTTGGAACAGGTGTTGAAGCAGAATTCAATTCTTACCTAGAAAAGATTAAGGCCGATAGCGATATCGATCGCCTGGCTACAGATCGTCCAAAGAGTGGTGTTTTTCTTAATCGCTATGCTATTAACCCAGTTAATGGTGCAAAGCTACCTATTTGGGCCAGTGATTATGTTCTAGCTGATTACGGCACGGGAGCCATCATGGCTGTTCCAGCACATGATCAGCGAGATTTAGATTTTGCTAGGGCCTTTAAGTTGCCTGTTGTTGTAGTTGTTGAGACTGGGGAAGAAGATCCCAACGCAAGTGGAGTTGCAACTACTGGTGATGGAAAATTAGTTAATTCAGGCGCACTCAATGGTCTTAATAAGGCAGATGCAATTGCTGCTATTAATAGCCAACTTGAAAAAGATGGCCTTGGAAAATCTGCCCGTAACTACCGTTTGCGCGATTGGTTAGTCTCGCGCCAGCGTTACTGGGGAACGCCTATTCCAATTATTCACTGCCCATCATGTGGTGAAGTTGCTGTTCCCGCAGATCAACTTCCACTTACTTTGCCTGATGCTAAAGGTTTAGATTTAAAGCCAAAGGGAACATCACCTCTGGGTGCTGCAACTGATTGGGTCAATGTTGCATGTCCTAAGTGTGGGGCTGCATCAAAGCGAGATACCGACACAATGGATACCTTCGTGGATTCATCTTGGTATTACCTGCGTTATCCATCTTCTACTGTGCACGATCAACCGTTTTTAAAGAAAGATATAGAGACCTGGTTACCTGTTGATCAATATGTTGGCGGCGTAACACACGCAATTTTACACCTTCTCTACAGCCGCTTCTTTACAAAGGTTTTAAATGACATGGGCATGGTTAATTTCAATGAACCATTCACACGTCTGCTTAACCAAGGAATGGTTGTCATGGATGGTTCTGCGATGTCAAAGAGTCGTGGCAATCTTGTTGCACTCTCTGATGAGCTTGAAAAGCACGGCGTTGATGCAATTCGTTTGTCTATGGTTTTTGCTGGTCCACCAGAAGATGACGTTGATTGGTCTGATGTTTCACCATCAGGTTCGGTTAAGTTCTTAACACGTGCTTGGCGTTTATCTGGAGACATCACGAG
>JBEATO010000004.1:0-17176 GCA_041161945.1 Actinomycetota bacterium | reverse complement strand
CGTAAGCTGTTGTGTTCTCTGACATTGTCATCCTTTACTTCACGATTTGTGAAACTTGATCGAATACATATGGTGTTGGTGCTTGTGCTGCATGTGGGTGGTTTGGTCCCGCATAAACCTTTAGCTTCGAAGCCATTTCCTTACCAAGACGGTTCTTAGGAATCATTCCCTTAATCGCCTTTTCAACTGCGCGAGTTGGGTGCTTCTCAAGAAGCTCGCCGTACACAGTTGAAGTTAAACCGCCTGGGAAACCTGAGTGATGGTGAGCCCACTTTTGCTTTGACTTGTTACCTGACAGTGCAATTTTTTCAGCGTTGATGACGATAACGAAGTCACCCATGTCCATGTGTGGTGCAAATGTTGGCTTGTGCTTTCCACGAAGTAGAACGGCAGCATGTGTTGCAAGACGGCCCAAGACCACATCTTGTGCATCGATGATGTGCCACTTACGGACTGCATCACCAGCTTTTGGACTGTATGTACGCACGCTATTGCCTACCTTCTTATTCGTTGATTACTGCCAAGCCCCTTTTAAGGGCAGAGGATTAGGGTACCCGTGCAGCGCGAATGGGTCAAAATGGCCTCTTTATGGGTAGTCCACCTGGCGCAAAGTCAGGCCCCGGGATGGGAAAACTAGGGAATCTGAGATCCGCTCTTTATTCTCTAAAGTCGCTTGAATCCAGTCGGGGCCAAAGCGCCCTTCTGCAACACAGACAGCTGCTCCCACAAGATTTTTAACCATGGAATAACAAAAAGAATCAGCAGCTAGTTCTGCAACCAAAATCCCATCGCTATTTCGGCTCCAATCAAATCGCACCAGGTTTCGAATGGTCGTGCTGCCTTCACGGAATTTGCAGTAGGCCGCAAAATCATGTTCTCCGACCATTAGGGCGCTCGCAGAATTGAGTAAGTCAACATCTAGGTCGCGATACCAAGGCGTTATATCAAAGCGGTTGATAGGTGGAACGGCTCTATTGCCATCCAGAATCTTGTATGTGTAATACCTACGTGTTGCAGAAAAACGGGCATGAAAAGCCCCCTTGGTAACTGCAACATTATTAATGCGAATATCTTCATCCAGCATTCGATTTAACTTAAAAGCTAACTCGTCAAGGCTTGTCGCTTCTGGGACATCAACATGGATTACTTGCCCAGTTGCATGAACTCCAGCATCAGTTCTGCCGGCAACAATTGTTTCAATGGGGCTTTGCAAAATAGTTGAAAGCGCGTTCTCAAACTCTTCTTGCACTGTGCGGCGATCTGGTTGTTTAGCCCAGCCTGAATAGTTAGTGCCGTCGTAGGCTAAATCAATCCTTAAACGAAGAAACCCACTCTCTGGGTAGAGAGTGGGTTCCGTCATGAGAATCTATTTCTAAGGTTTTAGACTTAGTTATCTTTCTCAGTTAAAACTTCAATTACTGCCATAGGTGCGTTGTCACCCTTACGAGGACCGACCTTAGTAATGCGTGTGTATCCACCATTACGTGCAGCAAAGCGTGGACCGATTACAGTGAAAAGAGTGTGTACAACGCTCTTATTTGAAATCTGTGCCATAACTTGGCGACGTGCAGGAAGATCACCCTTCTTAGCGAAAGTGATTAACTTTTCAGCTAATGGACGCAGGCGCTTAGCCTTTGCCTCGGTTGTTGTGATCTTGCCATGCTCGAACAACTGCTCTGCAAGAGTGCGTAGGAGTAAGCGTTCGTGTGATGGGCCTGAACCCAAACGAGGACCTTTACTTGGTTTTGGCATTTCTTTTTCTCCTAGGCCTGATCTGCATCGACGAAATCATCGTCAACTGCTGCGTTGTAGTTTTGGTGCTTCGTTGGATCAAATCCAGCTGGGCTGTCCTTGAGAGACATTCCCATTGAGACAAGCTTTGCCTTGACCTCATCGATAGATTTTGAACCAAAGTTACGGATATCAAGTAGATCAGCCTCTGAACGACCAACCAACTCACCAACTGTGTGAATGCCTTCGCGCTTCAAGCAGTTGTATGAACGAACTGTTAAATCAAGATCTTCGATTGGAAGAGCAAGATCTGCAGCAAGTGCGGCATCCATAACAGATGGCCCCATCTCGATACCTTCAGCATCAAGATTAAGTTCACGTGCAAGACCAAATAGTTCAACCAATGTGCGACCAGCTGATGCAACTGCATCGCGTGGCTTCATTGATGACTTAGTTTCTACATCTACAACAAGGCGATCGAAGTCTGTGCGCTGTTCAACGCGAGTAGCTTCTACCTTGTATGTAACCTTCAAAACTGGTGAATAAATAGAGTCAACAGGAATGCGACCGATTTCAGCGCCAGCCTGCTTGTTCTGGACTGCAGTTACATAACCACGGCCACGCTCAACAGTAAGTTCGATCTCTAGAGATCCCTTGCCGTTAAGTGTTGCTAAGTGAAGTGATGGGTTATGAATTTCAACGCCAGAAGGAACCGCGATATCTGCACCAGTTACTGGACCGGCACCTGACTTGCGGATGTAAACAACGGCTGGTTCATCGCTATCTGAAGAGAAAACCAAGTTCTTGATATTCAAAACGATATCGGTGAGATCTTCCTTCACGCCTTCAAGAGTGGTGAACTCATGAAGTGCTCCAGCAACGCGGATGCTTGTCACTGCTGCACCTGGAATAGATGAAAGCAATGTACGGCGCATGCTGTTGCCGAGTGTGTATCCGAAGCCTGGCTCTAGCGGTTCAATGATGAACCGTGAGCGATTCTCGGAAAGTACTTCTTCACTGAGGGTGGGACGTTGTGCAATTAGCACTGCTGCTCCTCTTCATTAACGGGAAATCCACTATTTGATTTCCGCTTTGGTCGTACTGGTACTGCGTGCATGCCCTTTGCTTGGTAGCTCGGGGCTTTTAAAAATTACTTAGAATAAAGTTCAACGATGAGCTGCTCTTGAACCTGAGTGTCGATAACGGCACGAGCAGGGACTGAGTGAATGATGATTCTCATCTGAGAACCAACAATCTCCATCCAAGCCGGTACTGCCTTCTCGCCAAGTTCAGCGCTAGCCACGATGAATGGTGTGAGATCCAATGACTTTGGAAGAACATCAATGATGTCCATCGCAGAGACACGGAATGAAGGAATGTTTACCTTCTTGCCATTAACTAAGAAGTGGCCGTGACGTACTAGCTGACGTGCCATGTCGCGGCTCTTTGCAAAGCCTGCACGGAATACAACGTTATCTAGACGAGTTTCAAGAATGACAAGAAGGTTTTCACCAGTCTTACCCTGCTTGCGGTTAGCTTCTTCGTAATAACCACGGAACTGCTTTTCTAGAACACCGTAAATACGTGCGCACTTTTGCTTTTCGCGCATCTGCATGAGGTATTCAGATTCTTTTGCACGGCCACGGCCATGCTGTCCTGGTGGATATGGACGTGATTCGATAGGACACTTTGGTCCATCGCACTTTGCGCCCTTAAGGAAGAGCTTTACTTTTTCGCGACGGCAACGCTTGCAGTCTGCTCCGGTATAACGAGCCATTTATTCTCTTCCTTCCTTAAACTCGACGTGGCTTACATGGACGGCAACCGTTGTGTGGAGCAGGTGTTACATCAGAGATGGCACCAACTTCCAAACCAGCTGCTTGCAATGAACGGATTGCAGTTTCGCGTCCGGAACCAGGTCCCTTAACGAAGACATCTACCTTCTTTAAGCCATGCTCCTGTGCGCGACGAGCTGCGGCTTCTGCTGCAAGCTGTGCTGCGAAAGGAGTTGACTTACGTGAGCCCTTGTAACCAACCTGGCCAGATGATGACCAAGAGATAACAGCGCCGGTTGGATCAGTAATAGAAATGATTGTGTTGTTGAAAGTGCTCTTGATGAACGCTTTACCAACTGCAACATTCTTCTTTTCCTTCTTGCGAATTTTGACTTTGCCCTTTGCTGCTGGGGCTGTCTTTGTCTTAGGAGCGGCCATTACTTAGTCACCTTCTTCTTACCTGCAATTGCCTTACGAGGACCCTTACGTGTACGCGCATTTGTATGTGTGCGCTGACCACGAACTGGCAGTCCCTTGCGGTGACGAATGCCTTGGTAGCTCTGGATTTCAACCTTGCGACGAATGTCGCCAGTAATTTCACGACGAAGGTCACCTTCGATTTTGAAGTTTGCTTCGATGTATTCACGTAGCTTTGCGAGATCTGCTTCTTGCAGGTCCTTCACGCGAATGTCTGGGCTAATCCCAGTTGCTGCTAATGTTTTTTGAGAACGGGTAAGACCCATTCCAAAAATATAAGTGAGTGCGACTTCCAAGCGCTTTTCGCGCGGAAGATCAACACCAACGAGACGTGCCATGTATCTACCTATCTATATCTGGAGGTCCTCCGCAATACTGTTCTCTGGCCTACCAGTCCAAAGGTCTTTTAGTTTCCTAAAAGTCGTATTACGAGTTTGTTAGTGCTTATTTATCCTTGGCGTTGCTTGTGACGAAGGTTTTCGCAAATGACCATGACGCGACCCTTGCGGCGAATGACTTTGCACTTATCGCAAATCTTCTTAACGCTTGGATTAACCTTCATGTCGTTGTGCTCCTTCGTTACTTGTAACGATAAATAATTCGACCTTTAGTAAGGTCATACGGACTCATTTCCACGATCACACGATCGGCAGGAAGAATACGAATGTAGTTCTTTCGCATCTTGCCGCTTATGTGAGCAAGGACTTTATGTCCATTTGTTAGCTCCACGCGAAACATTGCATTAGGTAAAGCTTCAGCAACAGTGCCTTCCATTTCGATAGCACCATCTTTACTAGCCAAGCTGTAACCACATTTCTGTTTTGAGCGTGAAACAAGCGAAGTCGTAGTTTAGAGGCCAGGCTCAGATAAGGGAAATCGGCCCCTTTGAATTACATAGGTGTAACTCAGGCCACATCTACTCTTTTTTCACGCTGAAAAGCGAGCTTCCTAATAGCACTGCAAGGCCAATGAAGACCGCCCCTGCCCCTGAGGCCGCTGCTGCAATACCTGCAGCTGCAGGGACTAAAAACTGTCCAATTCGATTTCCCATCAAACGAGCAGAGACTGCAAGTGCGCGTTCATTACTTTGTGTCTTTTGTGAAACTAATGACATCGTTAAAGGTTGTCCAATACCAAGTGAAAAACCTGCAACAAAAACAATGAGTCCCAGTGTTAATGGCGTGCGTGCAAAAGCCATCGCAGCACATGAAATAACTGAGATCACTGTGCTCCACCAGAGCAGTTGGAAGGTGGTGAATCTATCGCTGAGTCTTCCAAGGAAGAATCTAGAAAGCATTGTGGTTCCTGCGCGGATCGCCAGAATTGCTCCCACTGCATAAGGCGAGAAGTTATTTTCAGTTCCAAAAAGAGGCAAGAAAACAACTAAAACATCGGCAGCAGATGAGATTGCTAGCGAAATATAGATAGCAGCAAGGATTCCTGGGCGCTTTACTAAGTTGATTGCAGTTTTAAATGTTCCTTCAGAGCTTTGCTGCGCAACAACAGTTGGGCGCTCATTTCTCCACCTGATAACAGGAAATATGGCAAGAATCGTTAAGGCAACCCCCAGAAGAAAAGCATTAGAAGTTGATTTAGGAAGATTTCCATTCGAGCCAGCAACAATGGCTGCAACGATCGGACCGAGCATATGTCCAACAGATGCGCTGAATGTGTAGAAACCAAAGTATCTGTCATAGCTCTCACGCGGTGCGCGAAGTGCAACCATGGACTGCCCACCCACCATGCACGCTAAATGCGCAAGGCCTGCAGCACCAGCAGCTAGTGCGAGCAAGGTAATTGAGTTAGCAAACATGAGTGCTACTGAAGTTACTAACATCGCTAATGTTCCATAAATGATGAACTTAGCTTCACCCATTCGGCCTACCCACTTACCAAATTGGAGCGCAAGTACAACTGGAAAGAGTGCGTATACCGATGCAATCAAACCAATCTGGGCGGCGTTGGCATCTAGCTCTAATGCCCGATAAGTAATCATCGGACGCAGAACGTAGATAGTTGCTTGGGTAAGGGTGGATGAAATAAGCAAAGGCTTAGCCCAGGGCAAGAGCTTGTCTGAACTCATTTACTTTTTAACTGCGAATTTTTTCTTAAAGTTCCACACCAAAGGCCCAATAATCACGAGCAATAAAATGCCATAGATGATCTTTGGGAATCCGCCAGCAATAAGAATGTTCCAATCCCCCTGGCTAATCTGCAGTGCACGCTTGAACTGCAGTTCAGCTAACGGCCCCAAAATCACGCCAATAATCAAAGGCGTTACTGGTACACCAAATCTGCGGAACAAATAGCCAATAAATCCCACGGCTAGCGCAACTTGTAGATCAAAAGTGGAGTTATTGAGTGCATATGCACCAAGTAGGGCAAAGGTTGTGATGCCTGCATATAAGTAATGTGTAGGAATCTTAAGCAAAAGCACCCAGAAACGAATGAGTGGGAGGTTGAGTACTAACAGCAAAGCGTTACCGATAAATAATGAGGCGATTAATCCCCACACAACTTCAGGACTTGTCTGGAAAAGCATGGGTCCTGGTTGGATATTAAAAGACTGGAAAGCCACGAGAACTACTGCTGCTGTTGCAGATGTTGGCAAACCTAGCGCCAACATCGGAACTAACACACCTGCAGCATTTGCATTATTTGCTGCCTCTGGGCCAGCAACGCCTTCAATAGCGCCCTTACCAAACTCATCTTTATTTTTAGACAAAGCTTTTTCAACACCGTAACTTATAAATGTTGGAACTTCAGAGCCACCTGCTGGAATAACTCCCAGCGGGAAACCAATTGCAGTTCCGCGCAGCCATGGTTTCCATGAACGTCGGAAATCTGCCCGAGTCATCCAGGCTTTGCCCTTGATCTCAAGAACTTCAGTGCGCACTAATGTGTGACGGCTTGCAAGATAGAGCGCTTCACCTAAAGCAAAAATTGCCACAATAACCGTAACTGTTTCAATTCCATCGATGGCATTCATATTGCCAAAAGTTAAACGCAACGCACCAGATTGAAGATCGGCGCCGATAAGACCGATAACTAATCCCACCGAGAGTGCGACTAAGCCACGAATTCTTGATGAGCCGAGCAGAGTTCCAACCGTCGCAAAAGCCAAAATAATAAGTGCTAGATAACCTGCTGGCTGAATAGTGAGTGCAACATCGGCCATCCATGGAGCGCCAAATGCTAGTAATAATGTGGCAATAGTTCCTGCAACGAATGAACCTATGGCAGCTGTTGCTAGCGCAGCACCAGCGCGGCCAGCTTTAGCCATTTTGTTGCCTTCAAGGGCAGTAATCACCGAGCCACTTTCCCCGGGAGTATTAAGCAAAATTGATGTCGTTGATCCGCCATACATAGCGCCGTAATAAATAGCAGCAAACATAATCAGCGCTGATGTTGGATTAACAGTTAAACAAACAGGAAGCAGTAAACCAATAGCGAGAGCAGGTCCAATTCCTGGCAACACACCAACAAGGGTTCCAAGGAATGTTCCTAGGAGACCAAACATCAAATTTGTTGGGGTGAAGGCGGTCTGGAAACCTTCCATCAACATTGCAAAGCTATTACCCATTTCCAATCACTCCTTCGAAGAAACCAGAAGGCAGGTTGATATTAAGGCCCTTTGTGAATGCGAAATAAACGATTAATGCAAAAGCTAAACTAATTCCTAAATCTTTCAGGTACTTTCTTGAGCCAAATCCATATGAGACTCCAAAGAAACACACCGTTGCTGCAATTACATAGCCAGCAATCTCAAGCAAAATCACATGAAGGGCAATAGCGGTGGCGATAACTGCCATCGTCTTAAAGTTTGCACCCATGAATGGTGCGCCTGGTTCATCGCCTTCGGGTGTTCCAAGGCGGCCACGCAGAACTTCCATGATTAATCCCAAGCCGACTAATGTCGTGAATGCGGAAACCATGTATGGAAAAGTTTGAGGGCTAATAATTGATGAGCCCTGCGGGACATCCATACGTGACGTATCCCAAGCAACAAAAAGGCCAAGCAGAAAGAGAGAGCTGGCGAATACCAGCTCCCCCTTTGCCTGCTTAGAGATCTTTAGAATCAATTAGATTCCAAGGCCCTTCATAACTGCATTGATTTCAGGAATGTGCTTTTCAAGGAATGACTTGAAAGCAGCTCCTGCTACGAACTCGTTATCCCACTTGTTCTTTGTGAGTTCGGCTTTCCAGGCTGGTGAAATGTGCATGATGTCAATTACCTTGATGTAGTTCAGGTAATCAGCCTTTGAAAGATCAGCTGGGGCCATGATTCCACGCCAGTTTCCGTATACAAGATCGTAACCCTGTGAAACGAATGTCTTAGCTTTGATACCAGAGATTGGCTTAGCTGATGAAACGCCAAGATAACGCATCTTTCCTGAAGTTACGTAAGGTGTGAAGTCAAGAGCACCTGAGATACCAACCTGAGTTGCGTTACTGAGTAGTGAAGTAATGACTTCTGGTCCACCTGAGTAAACAACGTAGTTCAACTTAGTTGGGTCTACGCCAGCCTTTTGAGCAAGTAGGCCAATAGTTTGGTGATCTACACCGCCCTTGTTACCACCTGCGATAGCAACCGCATTTGGCTTTGCAACAAGGTCATCCATCAATTGCTTCAAAGTGCGGTACTTAGATGAAGCTGGAACAACGATTCCTTCATACTCGCGCAAGATCTTTGCAATTGGTGTTGAAGCAAGAAGATTAAGTGTTGACTTGTTTGAATAAAGTCCACCAGTCATTGCAATACCAGTAATGATTCCGGCTTCTGGCTTGCCCTTGATTTCTTGGAATGCAGCAAGACCAACAGCTCCACCAGCACCTGGCTTATAAACAGATGTAGTTGCTGTTAGGAGACCTTCTGCTTTAAGAGAGTTTGTGATTGCATCTGCTGTAAGTGAGTATCCACCTGGATTAGCAGGGATTGTCCAATCAATATTTTTTAGTGGCTTAACATCTGCGTACCACCATTTGTTATCACCCTTGTATGAGCCAGTTGGAACGACCATACAAGTTAGATCTGATCCATCCACTCCACGACCTGCAGCTTTTTTGCCAGTAGATGCTTTAGTGCAGTCATCACCGATTTTTGCTTTATTAGCCGGCTTAACTGCAGCATTTGCTGGAAACGCCGTTCCTGCTAAAACAGCAACTGCAGTTGCTGCAATAACGAAACGAATAAAAGAATTCTTTCTCATCGATGAGATCTCCATAATTTCTACCTTCGAGGGTGAAGGTTGAGTAGAAAGTAGTATGAATCCGCACCATTGTTAAGCGTTTGTATGTAACAAAACGATTAATTATTTACATGAGCAGGCTAGATATCTCAATTCCTAGGTGTTCTAGGTCACTCTGACCGCCATCAATGGCTGTGAGCACAAAGGGCTTGCCATCAGGGCAGATCACATAGCTATGTTCAAAGTGAGCACCTCTTGATGAATCGGTAGAGACAACAGTCCAATCATCTTTTAACACTTTAGTTCGAGCTGATCCGCGAGTAATCATCGGTTCAATTGCAAGTGCTAAGCCAGCAACAATCTCTGGTCCTTGTCCTGCGCGACCAAAATTTAATACATGTGGTTCTTGATGCATCTCTGTACCAATCCCATGGCCACCGTATTCCTGCAAGATTCCATATGTACCTTGAGAATTTATGTATTGCTCAATGGCATAACCAATATCTGAAAGTTTGGCTCCGTTTTTCCCGGCAGCAATCCCCCGCCACATTGATTCTTTACAGACATCCATCAACTTTTGATCTTCTGGATTAACTGATCCCACACCGATTGAAATCGCTGCATCGCCATGCCAGCCTTCAATAATTGCTCCGCAATCAATAGAGACAACATCGCCATCATTAATAATTCTTGATCCAGGGATTCCATGCACAATCTCTTCATTAACTGAAACACAGATTGTGGCTGGAAAACCGTGGTAGCCCAAGAAGTTTGATGTGCCACCACCGCGTTTAATATTTGCTGCAGCAATTGCATCTAGCGCATCCGTTGTCATGCCTGGCTTAATAGATTCGCGAAGGAGCTCTAAGGTTTGACCAACCAATAATCCAGCACGGCGCATCAGCTTTAATTGTTCAATGTTTTTAATCTGAATTGCCATGGTTACTAGTTTATTCTAAAACGCGGCTGAGAGCCGAAATTGCATGCGCAGTAATGTCTTCAACGCTACCCAGGGCTCCCACAGAGATAAGCAGGCCCTCATTGCGATAGAAAGAGATGATCGGTGCAGTTTGTTCTTGGTAAACCTCAAGACGACGGGCAATAACTTCAGCCTTGTCATCTTCGCGCTGGTAAACATCTCCGCCACATGATGGACACTTATCAACGCCCACACTTGGCTGGAAACAATCTTTGCAGGTGCGACGTGAAGATAAACGGGCAACAATCTCTTCATTGGCTAGTGAGAACTCTAGAACTGCATGAAGTGGTGTCTTCTTCTCGGCCAAGATTGCTCGCAAGACTTCTGCTTGTGCAACATTGCGTGGAAATCCATCAAGTAAAAACCCATTAGCAACATCATCGTGAGTGAGGCGATCTTTAACCATTTCATTAGTTACTGAATCTGGCACAAGTTCACCGTTGTCCATGAAGCCTTTAGCTTGAAGGCCTAGAGGTGTTCCTGCCTTTAAATTGGCGCGGAAAATATCACCAGTAGAAATATGTGGAATTGAATAATGCGCTGCAAGGAATTGTGCTTGTGTTCCTTTTCCAGCGCCTGGTGGACCTACCAGGACAAGACGCATTACTTAAGGAATCCCTCATATGAACGCTGCTGCAACTGTGACTCGATCTGCTTTGCAGTATCAAGACCAACACCCACAACGATCAAGATCGCAGTTCCACCGAATGGGAAGTTCTGTGTTGCACCAAAGAGGATCAAGGCGCCGATTGGAATAATGGCAACGAGAGCAAGGTACACAGAACCTGGGGCTGTAATGCGTGAGAGAACATATTGTAGATATTCAGAAGTTGGGCGGCCTGCACGAATACCAGGGATAAATCCACCGTACTTCTTCATATTCTCTGCAACCTCATCAGGGTTGAATGTGATTGCAACGTAGAAATAAGTAAAGAAAATAATGAGTGCTGCATATGTTGCAATATAAATTGGGTGATCGCCTGTAACAAAGTTACGGCTTACCCATACTGCCCATGCTGCCTGGCTATTTGTGAAGTTCACAATGAGCGAGGGAATATAGAGAAGTGATGAAGCGAAAATTACTGGGATAACACCGGCCTGGTTAACCTTGATTGGAATGTATGTGCTTGTTCCACCGTATGCCTGACGTCCAACCATGCGCTTGGCATATTGAACTGGAATACGACGCTGAGCTTGCTCAACGAACACAACGGCTGCAACAACCAAAATACCTACCAACATCACGAAGATGAAAGCAAACAAGCCCTTTTGCAATCTGATTGACCAGAGCTGGCTTGGGAATGAGGCAGCAATTGATGTGAAGATCAAGATTGACATACCGTTACCAACACCGCGGTCAGTGATTAATTCACCCAACCACATGATTACAGATGTTCCTGCAGTCATTACGAAGATCATGGTGACAATACGTTGCCATGAAGTGTCAGGAATGATTGCTAGATCGCAACCTGCAAGTAGTCGTCCTGGTGTGCGAGCAACTGCGATCAAACCTGTTGACTGCAAGATTGCTAAACCGATTGTTAAATAACGTGTGTACTGAGTCAGCTTGGCAGTTCCTGATTGTCCTTCTTGCTTGAGAGCTTCAAAGCGAGGAATAACAACAGTTAAAAGCTGAACAATAATTGAGCTGGTGATGTAAGGCATGATGCCAAGTGCGAATACAGAGAGCTGAATAAGCGCACCACCGCTAAATAGGTTAATAAGACCAAAGAGTCCACCAGTTTCAACAGTCTTCAAACATTCTTGAACGTTTGTATATGAAACACCTGGTGTTGGAACTACTGAACCAAAACGGAACAGCGCCATGATAGAAAGAGTGAAGAAGATCTTCTTACGTAGATCTGGTGTCCTAAAGGCCATACCAAATGCTGAAAGCATTGATTTTCTCCTCTTCCTTTATAAATCTTTAGTCGAACTAGTAATTAAAGAACGTTTGTCTTTCCGCCAGCAGCAGTGATCTTGTCGACTGCTGATGATGAAAATGCATGTGCGGTCACTGTCACCTTGACATCGATTTCGCCATTGCCGAGAACCTTAACTGGAAGGCTGTCGCGAACTGCGCCTTTAGCGATCAAGTCTGCAACTGTTACGTCTCCACCCTTAGGGAAAAGTGCGTTAATAGTTGAAACATTGACTGCTTGGTATTCAATGCGAGCTGGGTTTTTGAAACCACGTAGCTTAGGCAAACGCATAACGAGAGGTAGCTGACCACCTTCGAAACCTGCGCGAACTGTGTTACGAGCACGAGTTCCCTTGCCACCGCGACCGGCTGTCTTACCCTTTGATGCTTCACCGCGACCCTTACGAGTCTTAGCTTTCTTAGCACCAGGAGCTGGACGTAGATGATGAAGTTTTAGCGTCATCTTTATTCAACCTCCTCAACTGTGATCATGTGACGAACGGCGTGAACCATTCCTCGAATTTCTGGACGATCTTCTTTAACAACAACATCGTTGATGCGCTTTAAGCCCAATGAACGAAGTGTGTCGCGAAGCTCTGGCTTATTGCCAACCTTCGAACGAATCTGAGTTACTTTTAAGCGAGGCATTATGCACCTACCGTTGTCTGTAATGCGCGGATAATTGCTGCAGGTGCAACATCTTCTAGTGGACGACCACGACGCGCAGCAATTTGTGCTGGGCTTTCTAGCATCTTCAATGCAGCAACAGTGGCGTGAACCATGTTGATTGCATTGTTAGATCCAAGAGACTTGGTCAATACATCTGTGATGCCTGCGCACTCAAGTACTGCACGCACTGGGCCACCGGCAATAACTCCGGTACCTGGGCTAGCTGGGCGAAGTAGAACTACGCCAGCTGCTGTTTCACCTTGTACTGGGTGAGGAACAGTTCCTTGAACGCGTGGAACAGTGAAGAAAGATTTCTTTGCTTCTTCTACTGCCTTAGCAATCGCTGCTGGAACTTCCTTGGACTTTCCGTAACCAATACCGACCTGACCATTGCCGTCACCGACAACAACGAGAGCAGTGAATGAGAAACGACGTCCACCCTTAACAACCTTAGATACGCGGTTGATGAACACAACGCGCTCCATGAATGGGTTCTTTTCTTTTTCGCGATCATCGCGGCGTTCGCGGCGTTCACCGCGTCCTTTGCCTGAATTACCACGCTCGTTGCCTGCTGCTGCAGGAGCTTGAGTAGTTGTCTCAGCCATTAGAACTCCAATCCATTCTCGCGCGCACTGTCAGCAACTGCTGCAATGCGACCGTGATACTTATTACCAGCACGGTCAAAGACGACAGTTGAAACGCCAGCATCTTTTGCACGTGATGCGATCAACGCACCAATTGCCTTTGCCTTTGCACTCTTGTCTGCTTTATCTGTACGGAAATTTGCTTCCATTGTTGAAGCGTAGGCAATTGTCTTGCCTAGTTCATCGTTAATAACCTGCACGAACAAGTGACGTGATGATCGTGAAACGACTAAGCGTGGACGTTGCGCTGTTCCAGAAACCTTCTTGCGAACACGGAAAGCACGACGGGCACGGGCATTTGTAGCCGAACCTTTGCGGACCTTTACACCAATAGCCATTACTTCTTACCCGTCTTTCCTTGCTTGCGGCGAACGATTTCCCCGGCCAGACGTAAGCCCTTACCCTTATAAGGATCAGCCTTACGAAGCTTCTTTACTTTGGCAGCAACTTCGCCAACCAACTGCTTATCAATTCCTGAGATAAAGAATTTAGTTGGTGACTCAACCTTGAAGGTGATTCCTTCAGGTGCTGGGAAATCGATGTTGTGGCTGTAACCAAGTTGGAACTCTAGGTTCTTACCCTTTTCAGCAACGCGGTAACCAACACCAACGATTTCGATTGTAAGTGTGTAGCCATTTGTTACGCCTTCAACCATGTTCGCAACAAGTGTGCGAGATAGGCCGTGAAGAGAACGTGTTGTGCGCTCTTCGTTTGGACGTGCAACTGTGATTACACCTTCTGTGTGTGAAACTTGAATTGGCTCAGCAACGTTGAGTGCAAGTGAACCCTTAGGTCCCTTGATTGCAACGTTCTGTCCAGCGATTGTTACTTCAACGCCGCTTGGGACGGTGATAGGCATGCGACCAATACGTGACATTTATCGATCACCATACATAGGCGAGAACTTCTCCGCCTACGCCCTGCTTATTGGCTTGCTTATCAGTAAGCAATCCAGATGAAGTTGAAATGATTGCAACGCCAAGCCCACCAAGTACTTTTGGTAGAGCTGTTGACTTTGCGTAAACGCGAAGCCCTGGCTTGCTTACTCGACGCAAACCAGCGATTGAACGCTCACGGTTTGCACCAAACTTAAGTTCAAGAATGAGGTTTTTGCCCACTCCATTTTCTGCATCTTCAACGCGATGTGAAGCGATGTAACCCTCAGTCTGAAGGATCGCTGCAATTCTTACCTTGACCGATGAAGACGGCATTGAAACCGAATCATGGTAGGCAGAGTTCGCATTGCGCAGACGAGTCAACATGTCTGCAATCGGATCTGTCATTGTCATACGTGGCCTCGTGGCCTTTCTCGAACTGGTTTCCTTGTCGGACCTATTTCGTTGTAGTTATTGGATAGAACGGATTACCAAGATGCCTTGGTGATGCCAGGAAGTTCACCACGGTGCGCCATTTCACGGAAGCACACGCGACAAATTCCAAACTTTTGGTAGACAGAGTGTGGGCGACCACAACGCTGGCAACGGGTATAGCCGCGAACCTTGAACTTTGGCTTGCGAGCTGCTTTAACTTTCAGTGATGTTTTTGCCATCTCTTATGCCTCCTTGAATGGAAAGCCGAGCGCCTTAAGTAGTGCGCGACCTTCTTCATCGTTCTTAGCTGTAGTAACAATGGTGATATCCATACCGCGTGGACGATCGATCTTGTCCTGTTCGATTTCTGGGAATACAACCTGCTCGGTTAGACCGAATGTGTAGTTTCCTTTTCCATCAAACTGCTTTGGTGAAAGACCACGGAAGTCACGGATACGTGGAAGTGAGATTGAAAGCAAACGATCTGCGAACTCCCACATACGATCTCCGCGCATTGTTACGTGCGCACCGATTGGCTGATTCTCACGAAGCTTGAACTGCGCAATTGATTTACGTGACTTAGTAACCTGTGGCTTTTGGCCAGTGATAGTCGCTAGGTCGCGGATTGCACCTTCAATAAGCTTTGAATCGCGAGCTGCATCGCCCACACCCATGTTGACCACAATCTTGGTCAGGTTTGGAATCTGCATCACGTTCTTTAATCCGAATTCGGCCTTGAGTGCTGGAGCGATTTCGCTCTTGTACTTAGCCTTAAGACGTACGTCTAACGCTGTTGACATTAGATGTCCTTTCCGGTGCGACGTGAAACGCGAACATTCTTGCCTTCGTCATCCTTGCGAACGCCAAGACGAGTTGCCTTGCCATCGCCATCAGTGACCATGACATTTGAAATATGAATTGATGCTTCAACAGTGATGATTCCGCCAACTTTGACGCCGCGATCTCCAGTTGATTCTTTGGTGTGACGCTTTTGGCGGTTAACACCTTCAACAAGGATGCGGTTTCCATCTACAGATAGAACTTTTCCAGTTACGCCGCGATCTTTTCCGGCGATAACCAAAACAGTGTCATCTTTCTTAATCTTGGCCATGTTTATAACACCTCCGGTGCTAGCGAGATGATCTTCATGTACTTCTTATCGCGAAGTTCGCGTGCAACCGGTCCGAAGATACGAGTTCCACGTGGTTCGCCATCAGCCTTCAAGATCACTGCGGCATTTTCATCAAACTTGATGTAAGAACCGTCTGGACGACGACGTTCTTTAACTGTACGAACGATGACAGCCTTAACGACTTCACCCTTCTTAACTTGTCCGCCAGGAATTGCATCCTTAACAGAACAGACGATGATGTCTCCGATACCGGCATAACGGCGCTTGGATCCACCGAGCACACGAATACAGAGAAGCTCTTTAGCTCCTGTGTTATCCGCAACGCGTAGGCGCGATTCTTGTTGAATCATTAGTTATCCACCTTCACCCTTACTTTGCCTTCTCGAGAATCTCGACCAAACGCCAGCGCTTTGTTGCTGACAATGGACGAGTTTCCATGATGAGTACACGATCGCCCATGCCTGCAGTGTTCTGCTCGTCATGTGCTTTTAACTTGCTTGAGCGAGACATAACCTTTGAGTACATCCCGTGCTTTACACGATTTGAAACTTCAACGGTGATGGTCTTATCCATCTTGTCGCTTATAACAATTCCTTCACGGACCTTACGGTCGCTGCGATCTGCATTGTTTGTAGTCATTACGCAGCTCCTCCGATTCCTAG
Organism: Actinomycetota bacterium; assembly: GCA_041161945.1. Classification (GTDB taxonomy): domain Bacteria; phylum Actinomycetota; class Actinomycetes; order Nanopelagicales; family Nanopelagicaceae; genus Planktophila. The sequence goes on along the minus strand of JBEATO010000004.1, from coordinate 687 downwards.
TTCGCGTTCGCGAATAATTGTGTAGACACGTGCGATCTCTTTGCGAACTTCGCTCAGACGACCGTGGCTTTCAAGTTGTCCTGTTGCTGCCTGGAAACGTAGGTTGAAAAGTTCTTCCTTCAACTCACGCACCTTGGTAGCTAGATCTTCAGCTGACAACTGGCGTAGTACTTCATTAGTTGTAGTAGCCACTTATGCCTCCTCACGCTTTACAACACGACACTTCATTGGAAGTTTGTGAATCGCAAGACGCATTGCTTCATTAGCAACGGCCTCTGTTACACCAGAAATTTCGAACATGATTCGACCTGGCTTAACGTTTGCGATCCACCACTCTGGTGAACCTTTACCGGAACCCATACGAGTTTCAGCAGGCTTTTTAGTAAGTGGACGATCTGGATAAATATTGATCCAAACCTTTCCACCACGCTTGATATAACGAGTCATCGCAATACGCGCTGCTTCGATTTGGCGGTTAGTTACATATGCAGGAGAAAGAGCCTGAATACCGTAATCGCCGAAAGAAACTGCAGTTCCGCCCTTAGCGTTTCCGCTACGAGATGGGTGGTGCTGCTTGCGGTGCTTAACACGACGTGGAATTAACATATTAGTTAGCTCCTCCCTCAACTACTGGTGCTTCAACTGCAACTGCAGCTGGCGCATCAGAAACATTTGAACGAGTTACTT
>JBEATO010000137.1:0-2695 GCA_041161945.1 Actinomycetota bacterium | reverse complement strand
ATGGTGGCACCACATCCACACTTGTGGCATCGGTGATCTGGGCGAAAATCGTGGTTTCCCCTGGGGCAATGACATCAAGGGTGAGCTCTAACTGCTTCTTCGAGTTTGCTGGCACAACAACACCGGCAAAGTTCTCAACAACTACCCGAGAATTCATAGGTGTCATTTCTATATTCACCATGACATCAACTGCAAACTCATTAATTACTGTTACCGGCAGCTTTGCCGATTCAGTTGTCACTTGATACTTACCTGGATTAATTCGCAGTTTTCGCACTTGTGCATCTACTGCAGCCTTTGCGCTATATGAGAAATAGTCACGAGAATCTTTATCTAACGATGGCGATAAAAGCCGACCTAGTCGAGCGCGCATTAACATTAAATCAGCGTCTTCAACTGCGCGCGATAAACGAGTGAGTGCTTTGCGGCTATCACTGTAATTCTTTTTGAGTAGCGGGCTGAGCTTTGATTTACCTGTGCTCCAGCCGCCATCTGGGTCGATGCGCACAATTCGCCCCAACGCAATCTGCAGTTGAGATTTTCCAAATGAGTAATACATTTTTAATTCACTAGGAGCTAAAGACTTAGCTAAATTGATATCGGGATTGCCATAAGCAAGTGCAATCACTTCATTGCCTTTAGAAACTTTCTGTAACTGTCCTAACCAACTAGAGGCAATCTGTGAACCCATAGGTGTTGCATCTGTTGCCAATTTATACTCACCGGTCATCGCAGTAATCTCATCAATGAGAGCTGGATCAATAACCCAAGTCTTTGAACGAGAGACTGGAACATAAACCAATTGGCCTAATCTTCCTGAAGGTGTTAGCTCTTGAGCTAAGTCATCATTTCTAAACTCACCAGTAAAAGTCTGGTGGGCAGGACTAACAATGCGAATAATTGTTGAGTCAGCTTGAACGGGTGAGAGTGGCGCAAGAAAAAAGAGCGCTGTGAGTAAAGTTCCAATGAGTTTTCTCATGCGATCAACTCAGCGCTTCTAGCGATTAATTTCTTTTCATCTGGATATGCCAGGCGGTCAACAATTTCTGCTAATGGGAACCAAGAAACTTCATCTACTTCACTGACTTGTGGAGTTAATTCTCCGCTTACCTCAGTAAACATAAAGTGGTGCACTGTTTTGTGAATGCGCTTGCCGCCAGCCATAAACCAAAAATCAATGACCCCTAAAGATTTAGTAATAGAAGATGTAATTCCAGTTTCTTCGGCAACCTCACGGATTGCAGCTTGCTCTGGGGTTTCACCTTCTTCTATGTGACCTTTTGGCAAAGACCACAAAATACGCTTTCCAGTTGAATCTTTATGATCAATGCGTCCGATAAGAAGGCCTTGTGTGCCAGTTGAATCAATTACCAAGCCGCCAGCGCTGACTTCATCCACGCGTTTGGCATAAGGACGTTTGTTTTTTGGGTGAGCAGTTTTTTCAGGGTTACTTGAACTCTGTGTTTGGGGGCCGCGGTTAGCGGGGCGCTTACGCTTCCGCTTCTTTTTCGTGCCTTCGCTGCCCGCACCAGGTGCCGGGATCATGGAGCAAGGGTACTGCTCTAACCTTACTTATTGTGAGTAACGCATTAGGAGCCGCGGGCGAGTTAGCCATTCGCTCACTTATTGAACGAGCCCCGCTGGCTAGTTCACTAGCGCAATCCTTTAAAGCCAAAGGCTTTACTTTGGCATTGGTTGGCGGACCTGTGCGCGATGCGCTTTTAGGCAGACTTGGAAATGATTTAGATTTCACAACGAATGCGTTGCCGCAAGAAACTAAAAAGATTTTAAATGAGTGGGCAGAAAATGTTTGGGATACGGGCATTGCATTTGGAACTGTTGCAGGCAAACGTGGTGACACCACAGTTGAAGTAACTACATATCGCACTGAACATTACGATGCAGATTCACGCAAACCAACTGTTGTATATGGCAAAGATATCAATGGTGATTTATCGCGCCGCGATTTTACTGTTAATGCAATGGCACTTGAATTAACAACAGATAAGCCAGTGTTCATTGATCCATTTAATGGTTTGCAAGATTTAGCAGAAAAAACTCTGCGCACACCAGGTCTTCCTAATGATTCATTTAATGATGATCCACTGCGCATGATGCGTGCTGCACGTTTTGCTAGTCAGTTAGATTTTGAAATAGAACCAGATGTTTTAACATCTATTAAAGAGTTAGCACATCGCATCTCTATTATTTCAGCAGAGCGCGTGCGCGATGAATTTACAAAGATTCTCATGTCGAGCAATCCTCGAAAAGGAATCACGATATTAGTTGACACGGGCTTGGCCGATTTAGTCCTACCGGAAATTCCTAAGCTTCGCCTTGAAGTTGATGAGCATCATCACCATAAGGATGTTTATGAGCATTCAATTACAGTGCTAGAACAAGCTATTGAACATGAAGATCGTTTAGGCGGTCCTAACCTTGTTATTCGCCTTGCTGCACTCTTGCATGACATAGGAAAACCAAAGACACGTGCCTTCATTGAAGGCGGCGGGGTTTCATTTCACCACCATGAAGTAGTGGGTGCGCGCCTTGCAAAGAAGCGCTTATCTGAACTTCGCTTTGATGGTGACACTGTTGAGGCCGTTGAACTACTAACAACTCTGCACCTGCGCTTTCATGGCTACGGAGATGGAGAATGGACTGATTCTGCCGTGCGCAGATATGTGCGAGATGC
>JBEATO010000132.1:0-5358 GCA_041161945.1 Actinomycetota bacterium | reverse complement strand
GCAGAGAAGCAACTTCTGCACTTGGGACTAACTGCCCCGAACTATTTGTGACTTCTATTGTCATCTATTTGCGAATCGGGCGAAGTGCTTGTTTCGCCTCATCAAATTTGTCATAAGCCTTCACGATGTCGCCAATTAAACGGTGGCGCACAACATCCTCAGCGGTAAGTTCAAGGAAGGCTATGTCATCAATACCTTTCAAGATATCTCTAACAACTCGAAGACCTGAGTGCTGACCATTAGGTAGATCAATCTGCGTCACATCGCCAGTAATAACCATCTTTGAACCAAAGCCCAGACGAGTTAGAAACATCTTCATCTGCTCTGGTGTGGTGTTCTGTGCTTCATCCAAAATGATAAAGGCATCGTTGAGTGTGCGACCGCGCATGAAGGCAAGGGGAGCAACTTCAATAATTCCACTTTGCATCATGCGTGGGATTGTCTCAATGTCGATCATGTCGTGGAGCGCGTCAAAGAGAGGGCGCAGATATGGATCAATCTTTTCATTGAGAGATCCTGGCAAGAAACCTAAGTGTTCACCAGCTTCAACTGCTGGACGTGTTAGAACAATGCGATTAACTTTCTTGGCTTGCAAGGCAGATACTGCTTTAGCCATCGCTAAATACGTCTTACCTGTTCCCGCAGGTCCAATTCCAAATGTGATGGTGTGATCTTCAATTGCATCCACGTAGCGCTTTTGATTAGCAGTCTTTGGTCTAATTGAGCGGCCACGATTGCTCACAATATTTAAGGAAAGAACCTCTGCTGGATGATCCACTGGCTTGCTCTCAAGCATTGCAATTGAGCGGGCAACGGCGTCAACGCTCAGAACATTTCCTGAACGAATAACAACCATCAGCTCACCAAAGAGATTTTCAAGAGCCATGCAATCAATGTGAGGTCCGCGCAGAGTGATTTCATTTCCGCGAACAGTGATGTTTACTGAAGGAAAAGCTGCTTCAACAGCGCGAAGGTTGTCATCATGTGGTCCGATCAGTGCAACCATGGGAATAGCGGTTGGGACCGTGATGAGTGTGCGTTCCATTAATGCCAAATCTATCTTTAACCTGGGGGCCAAGCCAGTCCACGCCCACCAAGAAGATGAAGGTGAGCGTGAAAAACAGACTGTCCAGCCTCTGCGCCAGTGTTAAAGACGGTTCGGTAACCAGTTAAGCCGTTAGTTGCTGCGATCTCACCAGCTGCAACGAAAAGGTCAGCGGTCAGTGTTGGAGAAATCTTTGCCAGCCCAGCTGCATTTTCAACATGCAGAGTGGGAACTATCAAAACATGAGTTGGTGCTTGCGGGGCAATGTCGTTAAATGCCACTACATTTTCATTGCGATAAATTATTTGCGCAGGAATATCGCCGGTGATGATTTTGCAGAACAAGCAGTTTGAATCTAACGCCACGTAATTACCATACCTTGAGCAGCGCTGAGATAGCTGCGACTGCCGCAATACCTGCATGGGCTGAGCGCAGGATTGGACGTCCCATCAGCGCAACTTTTGCCCCTGCTTCAACGAATTGATCAAGTTCAGTTGGTGTGATTCCACCTTCTGGTCCGATGATGATGAGTAGATTCGTAACGTTGTGAGAGGAAATCGCATCACTGAGTTTTGTAGTTGAGCTCTCATGAAAGACAACAGCCAAATCACTGAGCTTGATTGCTTCACAAATCTGCTGGGTTGTTGCGATATCTGTCACTTCTGGAATACGTAATCTGCGTGATTGCTTACTCGCTTCACGGGCTGTAGTTGAGAACTTCTCAGATACCTTGCCAATACTGCGCGATGCTTGCCAAGGCACGATGCGATCAACACCAGCTTCAGTTAATAGCTCAATTGCCTCTTTTGCACGATCACTTTTTGGCAAAGCCTGCACAACTGTGATTGTCGTTGCTAAAACTTCCTGAAAACCTGAGGCCAACACTTCTACTTCAAGTGATCTCTTCTTTACTGCAAAAGCTTTCACCTGAGACCAGCTGCCTTGTCCATCACTGAGCATGAAGATATCCCCAGCTTTCATGCGCAAAACCCTCACGGCCTGGTTGGCATCTTCATTATCAAATTCATAAATCTGCCCCACTGTTGTGGGCAGGTCATCGACGAAAAATAGAGTCAACATTATTTGGTAAACGCACCCTTAATCTTGGAAAAGATTCCACCATCTGGGTTCTTTACGTGGGCATCTCCTGATTTTTCCCCACGCAAATCTGCAAACTTCTTGAGTAGTTCTTCCTCTTCACGGCTAAGTTTTGTGGGAGTCTGAACTTCAACATGCACAACTAAATCTCCACGGCCTCCATGGCGCAAACGAGTCATTCCCTTGCCCTTGATGGCAATTGGAGTTCCACTCTGTGTTCCAGCTTTAACTTGAACATCAACTGGGCCATCTAGAGATTCGACAGTAACTGTTGTGCCAATGGCTGCAGCGCTCATAGAGACAGAGAGAGACATATGCAAAGTATCGCCTTCGCGAATCAAATAATCATGATCTATCTCAACTATTTCAACATATAAATCACCAGCAGGTCCCCCGCCATGGCCGACTTCACCGCGGCCAGATAGTTGAATGCGATTTCCTGTTTCAACTCCAGCAGGGATTTTTACTTGAATATTCTGACGTGATCGAACACGACCTTCTCCTGCGCACTCACGGCAAGGATTCTGAATAACACTTCCATACCCACCACATGCATTACATGGGCGTGATGTCATCACTTGACCAATAACCGAGCGCACTACTTGCTGAGTTTCACCACGGCCTTTACACACCGCACACGTTGATGGCTGCGCGCCATCAATACAACCGCTACCTGTGCACTTAGGGCACACAACCGCGCTTTCAACTGTTATCTCGCGCTCTGTTCCAAAGCATGCTTCATGCAAATCTACTTGCACGCGAATTAACGAATCTTGACCTGCGCGCATACGCGGACGTGGTCCACGTGATCCACCGCCACCAAAGAATGCATCCATGATGTCGCTAAAGCCACCACCAAAGCCGCCTCCACCAAATGCGTTGCCACCCATGTCATATGACTGGCGCTTTTGTGAATCACTTAATACTTCATAGGCAGCAGTAATCTCTTTGAATTTATCCTGCACCGCAGGGTCTGGGTTCACATCTGGATGTAGTTCACGGGCAAGTTTGCGATAGGCCTTTTTGATCTCATCAGCTGAGGCTTCGCGCGTAACACCTAACGTTTGGTAATGATCGCTCAACTTATGCACCTTCATCTATGAAACGGCCAACATAACGAGCAACTGCAGAAACTGCGGCAATTGAACCTGCGTAATCCATACGAGTTGGCCCTAAGACACCCACTGCGCCATGTTGGGCCGACTCCACGCCGTAACCAACTGTGACCAATGAAGTTGTTTGCAAATTTGTCTCATTCTGCTCACTACCTATTCGAACGTGAACCGTTGAACGCGCCTCATCTAGCAAACGCAAAATAACAACTTGTTCTTCAAGTGCTTCAAGAATAGGTGAGAGAGTAAGACCTAAATCTTCACCAGATCGAGCCAAGTTAGCTGTTCCTGAGATTGCCATCTTCTCTCGGCCTTCTCCAATAATTGGGAAAGTAACAACAGCAACTTGTTTTGTAATATCTGCTAATAACTTGGCAGATCTTTTCAATAAATCTTCCAAATCATTAGAGCCCTGAAGAAATGTTTCAATAGCTCGGCGCTCAGCTGCAGATAGAGGCTTAACTGTTGCTAACTTATCAACGAAGACTCGATAGCCAAGATCTGTTGGAATGCGGCCAGCACTTGTGTGAGGTTGAGTAATCAAGCCTTCTTCTTCAAGAACAGCCATTTCGTTTCGAATAGTTGCAGGTGAAATTCCCAGTCCATGGTGATCGGCGATTGACTTTGAGCCGACAGGCTCCTGCGTCGAAACATACTCATCGACAATTGCGCGAAGGATTTCAAGACGGCGGGATGACATAGTGGTCCTAGGTTACTAGAAAGTTATTTCTCGCACGATTCGATCTGCAATCAAGCGTCCCACTGGTGTCAGCAAGACGCGATCATCACGCAGTTCGATATATCCATTTTCACGATAGGTGCCTAAGAGCTCTAATTGATGGGGCTCTAGTAGTGAAATCTGCAAACCTTCTCGCACACGGATTCCAAGCATTATCCCCTCATGAGCTTTTTGTTCTGAGGTCAAATCTTCACTCTCATGAATAGGAGATTGTGAAGCAAAGAGTTTTTCTTTATAGGCATTTGGATGCTTAACATTCCAAAAGCGTTTTCCATCAACGTGGGAATGTGCACCTGGCCCTAAACCCCACCAGTTTCTATTTTCCCAATAAGCAATGTTGTGACGGCACTCATGTGAGGGCTTAGACCAGTTAGAGAGTTCATACCAACTAAGCCCACGCACTTCACACATCTGATCAACTAATAAATACATATCTGCCATCAAATCATCATCAGGCATTGTTAAATCACCACGTTTAATTTGGGCTGCTAACTTTGTGCCAGTTTCAACAATCAGGGCATAGGCACTGATGTGATCGATATCTAGATCAAGTGCTTCTTGTACCGTTTCTCGCCAATCATCTAAAGACTCCCCTGGAGTGCCATAAATAAGATCAACACTGATGCTTTTAAATCCTGCAGCACGCGCCATATCAACTGCGCGCTTAACATTTTCAGGATTGTGCGTGCGATCAAGCACAGCTAAAACATGCGGTTTTGCAGATTGCATACCGAAGGAGATCCGATTGAAGCCAACTTCTAAATAGCGCTCTAGCTTCTCTTGAGTAACTGAATCTGGATTAGCTTCTAGAGTTATTTCACAGTCAGCACTCAAGCCGTTTCGCGCCTTAATAGCTGCAATCACTCGGCCTAAATCATCTGCTGGCAAAAGTGAAGGTGTGCCTCCCCCGAAAAAGATTGTGGGAACTGGCTCTTTTGGTGCTGCTTCTAACTCTTTTAGGACGGCATCGATGTAGTCATTGCTAACAATTTCAAGTGTTGCACCATCTTGGAGCTCTGATGGTGTGTATGTATTGAAGTCACAGTAGCCGCAGCGCTTAATGCAGTACGGGATATGAACGTAGAAAGAGAGCGTCATTGCCCTGCTTTGCGAGCAGCCTTGACCTTTTCAATATCTGCATCGGTCGCAAGTGCTGCTACGAAAGCCTCTTGTGGAACTTCAACGCGTCCCACCATCTTCATGCGCTTCTTACCCTCTTTTTGCTTCTCCAACAGCTTTCGCTTACGGGAGATATCTCCGCCATAACACTTAGCCAAAACATCTTTACGGATAGCACGAATACTTTCGCGGGCAATAATGCGAGAACCAATTGCGGCCTGAATAGGAACTTCAAACTGCTGACG
>JBEATO010000100.1:0-8929 GCA_041161945.1 Actinomycetota bacterium | reverse complement strand
GTGTTAATGACATAGAAATAGATACCAATCGAGACGACAAGCGCGTCTCGGGTGTGATCGGCGCTTAGTGGCCGTCAGGGTGGTGATAAGACTCGCATGTAGCGCTACAGGTGCAGCGCTTGGGGGAAGTTCTTTGATGCGGTTGCATCAACGGGTTAATTCTACCGTGGATTATTGCTTCCAATTACCAGTACGGATGCAGGCAGATGTGCGTATTTTCTGGACGCAGCTATTGGCTCGCAGCGCATAAAGATCTTTAGACGAGGTTAAATCCCACAGGCAGTTCTAGGCGATGAGATTTCAAAAGCCCTTGATCTTTAAGGATTACCTTTGTGTCATTGTCAGCAACAATTATTCCACCAGAGAGAATTACGGATCGCTCGCATAGTTCGAAGGCATATGGCAGGTCATGGGTGACCATCACAATTGTGATATCCAGAGATCTCAAAATATCTGCCAATTCACGTCTACTAGCCGGGTCTAAATTAGAAGAGGGTTCATCCAGGATCAATATCTCTGGCTTCATTGCTAGAACCGTGGCAACTGCAACTCTGCGCCGTTGACCGAAAGATAGGTGGTGTGGGGGACGATCTTTAAACTCAGACATTCCAACTAATTCAAGTGCCTCATCAACAACTTTGCTGAGTTCTGCATCACGCAAGCCCATGTTGTATGGACCGAAAGCGACATCTTCACCGACCGTTGGCATGAATAGCTGGTCATCTGGATCTTGAAAAACAATTCCGACTTTTGAGCGGATCTGCTTAATTGATTCTTTGTTTTTTGAATCAACTAATTGTCCTGCCACATGAATTGAGCCATGAGATGTTGGGTGAATCCCATTCATATGCATGACGAGAGTAGTTTTACCAGCGCCATTTGGCCCAAGAAGTGCAACACGTTCTCCCTTTTGAATGGAGAGGTTCACACCATAAAGAGCTTGATTGCCATCAGGATAAGCAAAGGCAAGCTCTTTAATTTCTAGGCTTGGCATGTTCATTAGATTTTTCCAATCAGTAATTGAATAACAAAAATTGCTACAGCAACAAGTGGATACATCATTGCCTTGATCCAAACCGTGGTTGTGTGTTTGGCCTGCTCTTCATGAGGCAGAACTCCCTCATATCCACGAGACAACATAGAAAGGTGGACTCTTTCTCCTCGTTCATATGAGCGAATGAATAATGCTCCAGCAGCCGTGGCCAAAACTTTCCAGTGCTTGACTCCTGTTGCTTCAAAACCACGTGATTCACGTGCAACCTTCATGCGCTCCATTTCATCGTTTACAACATTGACATAGCGCAACATAAAAGATGCTATCTGCACCATAAGAACAGGAAGCCGTAAGCGCTCAAGACCCCGAAGAATTTCTCGGGCTGTTGTTGATGTGGACAAAATGATTGCAGTCATTACTCCAAGAGTTCCTTTAGCAACGATTCCAGAACCGGCAATTACACCTTCTCGGTAAAGATCAAAAGGACCAACTTGGATCTTCTCTCCAGATCCGAAGAATGGCATCAATACTGCGAAGAAAATAAAAGGAATTTCAATTAAAGCGCGCTTGAAAAGTAGTGGGAAGGGAATCTTTGCAATGGAGACCACCGTTAGTATCCACAGGAAGTAAGCGATAAATGCCCCCCATTGGGTAATAGGGGTAGAGACAACAACCAAAATAAATGCAATGGCAGCAATGATTTTCAGGTGAGATGGAAGAGAGTGAACTAAAGAGTGGCGGTGTAGGTAGAGCCGTTCACCCACATCATGACCGTGGTGATGGTTCTCCTGCTCGACTCTAATTTGTACTCTTCTTTGGTTTACGTGCAAGCAGTCTAAATCCAACGCCAGCAACAATTGCAGTGCCGACTACACCGATAACGCCAGCAACCCCCACTGATGCGCGCTCATTTTCAATTCCCTTAACTCCGTAATCTGCCAGAGTTCCCTTTGAATTGGTGTGCTCTTTAGCTGTTTGAATAAAGCCAATGTCCTCGGCAACTTTTTCTAAACCGTCTGGAGAAGATGAGGCATAAAAAGAGATAACGCCTGCAAGAAATAGAGAAACGACTAACCCAGAGAGATAAAACTTTCGATTAGTTAGCACTTCGGATCTCCAACTTCTGAACATTGTTCTTCCATCCATAAACCAAATCACTTCTACTTGCTAAAACCGCACTAACTGTTAAGCCGGTAATAATGGCTTCGCCAATACCAATCAAGGTGTGTGTTCCAACCATTGCACCTAAAACAGTGGATACCGAAAAAGTTGCCGTGGCGCCCATTGCATATTGGATAGTGAATCCAACGGCCGCTGCTGGAACTGATAACAATCCACCAATTGCTGCAGCTAAAGAGATTGAAGATTTATTCTTTGGCAAAATCTTGCGCAGTACTAGGAAGATTCCATAGCCAGCCCACACGCCAATTACTCCCATATTGAAAACATTCAACCCAATTGCGGTTAATCCGCCATCAGCAAATAAGAACCCCTGCATAATCAGCACAACAGCTAATGCCAATGTTGCAGCCCACGGCCCCACCAAAACGGCGGCAAGTGCGCCTCCGAGCAAGTGACCACTTGTTCCTGCAGCAACCGGGAAGTTGAGCATTTGAACAGCAAAGATAAAGACAGCGGTTAATCCGGCAAGAGGCGCAGTTTTTTCATCAAGCTGGGTGCGAGCACCTTTGAGCGCAGTTGCGACTCCAGCGGCAGCCAAGCCTGCAAAGATCGCTGATGTCTGAACATCAATAAAGCCATCAGGAATATGCATGCTCAGATTTTAACCTAGATGCAAACGATTCGCATCTGGAGAATTCCAGCCCGCGGGCTATTCCTGGCCCAACTGCGGGAGCTCCCTATTTGAAACGAGTTTAAGGTTGGCGGATGCGCGTGAAGTTGGTTTGCCTCCTTGTCCTAGGGCTTATGGCACCCGTTTCTGCGCCAGCGCAAGAATGCAACTGGCAAGCCGGTTGGGTTAAAGCGGAGAATGCAAAGGTTGGAAAGAAAAACTGGGACTCAGATGTCGTGATGCGCTTTAGCGCAGATTTTACACGGCGCAAAGAAGTGCCACGGGTTGAGGGCTATTTTGATCAGACAAGTATTGGTTGCGGGCAGAGTGCAACGTTAACAATTGTTGGTGCAAAATCTGCAGATGTTTCGCTTTATCGCATTGGGCACTACAAAGGAGCTGGCGCTCGCTTAGTTAAGAGCATTAAATCTGCCACAAAAATTACTGCCACACAATCAACTCCTCCTGGCCAGTACTTAGTGAAGTTAAAATCTACTGGCTACCGATCCACTTTTGTTCCGCTTATGATTACAGGGCAAGTAAGCAGCAACGTAACTTTTGTTTCATCAGTCTTAACATGGCAGGCATATAACCATTGGGGTGGAGAGTCTTTATATAAAGGTGCTGACGGAGAAAGGGAAACAAGAGCAACATCTGTTTCACTTGATCGTCCCTATGACGGCGATGGTGCTGGACAATTTAGGTATATGGAACAACCTCTTGTTCAGTTAATGGAACAACTCGGCTTAGATGTTAACTACTTAACAGATGTTGATTTAGATCGAGCACCTGAAATTAACTCTGCCTCAATTGTTCTTGGTGGACACAGTGAATATTGGACACAGTCAATGCGAGATGTGATTGAAAGAGAAATCAACGAGGGTACAAACCTTTTTGTCTTTGGTGGCAATACTGCCTATGCAAAAACACAGCTCATCGGGCGAATAATGAATGAGAGAATTCCCTTTCGCGATATAAATCAACCGGAATCACTATTTATGGGTTCACAGTTTTTTGCACTGGGAATTCGTAAAGATTTGGAAGTGCAAGCAGCGAGTAGTTGGCCATTTGATGTTCTCGGTAAAGAGGGCAAAATCAATGGTATTTATGGCTACGAAGCCGACACAGCAATGGGAACAAGAGGTCCTGGCGTTGAGGTTTTAGCGCGGGCAAGTATCAGTCCAACAGAGAAGGGCTTTGTTGCAATGAGCACCTACTACGCGGCTCCTAGTGGTGCAGGAGTATTGAATATGGGCACAAATGCCTGGGTTTGTGCGATGGTCAATCGCTGCCCGTGGGGCCACAGCTTTGATGCAAAGAGCATGCAACAAATTCGACAAGTGACCAGTGCGATCATTGCGCAAGCCGGGCGAGAAAAGATCGGGAATTGGCGTGTGCCACATATCGATATTCCCACTCGTCCCTAAGAGTTAGCGTATAGAGTCTTACTCGTGAGTGAAGATGACGATATGGAAGAACTCATCACCGAGGAAATGCTTTGGGATCGTATTCCTGAAGTAGATGGCGAAGAACGTGCCAGCACATATTATGAATTAAGTGCTCGAATTTATGCACGTGGGCAATATGACGAAGCTTTAGCGTTAGCAGAAACAGCACGCGATATTTACTCAACACTTGGAGACAGTGCGCCAAGTGAAGGATTAGCTCAGGCCTATTCTGCAATTGGTTATAACTTGAATCAGTTAAAGCGCATGGATGAGGCTGCAACTGCAATGAGTAAAGCAGTTGAGATTTTGCGTGAGAATAAATCTCCTATTGCATTAGAGCTTGCATGCACATTAGGTGAGTGGTGGTACACCTCTAAGCAGTATGACAAAGTTGTTCAAACAATGAATGAGTGTGCACAAGAACATTTAGTTGATGGAAATGAAATTGGCGCAGCAAATGACCTACATCTCATTGGATGTGCTGAACGCGAACTCAAGAACTATGAAAAATCAATTGACGCTTTCAAAGAGGCTCGCGCACTATTTAAGCGAAACAAAGAAGTAATTCACGTTGCCAGATGCGATCAAAAAATTGCGTCATGTTTAATTGAGTTGGGTGAGGGCGAATTAGCCCTTGAAACCGCTCGCCGAGCAGTAGATGTCTTTGAAACTGGGCATGACCACCGTCGCGAGAATTTCGCTCAATTTGAATATGGCAAAGCACAAATTTTGTTGGAGAAGTTCGACGATGCATTAGCCACTCTGGAGCAAGTGCTCTCAGTAGTGAGTGAAGATGAGCCTAAAGACTTCGAATTTATTGTTGATCTTGAGACAAGAATTGCGAAGATTATTCGCATGCAAGGTCGCACTGATGAAGCTGATGAGATTGAACGTCGCCTGAAGTCGGTGCAGGAAACGCTAAATGAAGAGCCGCAGGCTTGATCCAACACCTTAAAAACCTGACCGAAATCCGTATAACGATGGTTTGTATGGGAAATATCTGTCGCTCACCTATGGCTGCAGCGGTTTTATCAAATCGCACCGCTGATTGGATTAAACCCAAGATCATCGTTGATAGCTCTGGAACGAGCGCTTTTCATATTGGTCAAGGCGCGCATCCAACTTCGCAAAAAACTTGGGAAAAAGCTGGTTACATCTACACACACTCTGCGCGGAGTTTTAAGTCAAATGATTTCTTTGAAGCAGATTTAATTTTGGTAATGGATTCAAACAACTTTAGAAATGTTATTAAACTTGCACCCGATGAACAATCCCGAAACAAAGTTTTCTATTTACGTTCCTTTGATCCAGAACTCTCGTCAATAGATCCTGCCTCAGCGCGGTTTACCGAATTAGAAGTTCCCGATCCCTATAACCAATCTGCTGAAGCCTACGAAGAGACTTTAATTATGATTGAGCACGCCGTAGATGGCTTGTTGCAAGAACTATCGCACCAATGAGTGCACCAATAGCAGCGATTATCAAAGGCCACTGAATTTCGCCTTTACTCCACATCGCACCGCCCCAAATACCTGCACCAAGTACTGCAAAGTTCATTGATGCTTGGTAAACACCTTGTGCGCGACCACGATGGGCTACTTCACTCAGTCCAGCAATCCAAGCTTTACCAACTCCATCAGTAAGTGCTGGAAACAATCCGTAGAGCGCTAGTGCAATTAAGGCCACGGTGTGATTTTGTGTGAACCCTAGAGTCGCGTAGGCGGCAGCAAAAGCGACTAAGCCAACTGCGTAAACACTTCTAGGTGAGTATTTATCTGCAATAGCTCCACCTGGAAAAGCTGCCAAAACAGTTACTGCGCTATAGAGCATGTATGCAAGGACGACGCCTTGAGTTGAGAATCCAATGTCATGTAAGCGCAGAAGCAAAAGCACATCTGGAATATTTGTGAGTTGAATCAACACCAAGAGCGAAATTGATTTTTTGAGTGGTGCCGGTAGCGGTGGGTGCTTTTTCTTTACTTTAACTTCAGCTTTTTTCGGTTTTACAAAGTTTTCCTTAATGAACAAAGTAAGTAATCCAGAGACAATCGCTGGTATTAAAGCCCACATCGCAACTGCTCGTACATCACCATCGAGCATTGCCAAACCGATAAGTGCAATACCGGGCCCTATAACTGCTCCAATATTGTCTCCGGTGCGGTGAAAGCCAAAAGCTTTACCAAGATGGGCTTTATCAACTGAATCAGCGATAAGTGCATCACGTGGAGCACTGCGCATTCCTTTACCAATACGGTCTGTAACACGGCCAAGAAAAACAAGTGGCCACGATGTTGCAACAACTACTAACACTTTACCAACACCAGCCAATGTATATCCAGAGACAACAAAAGGCTTGCGCCCTAAGCGATCACTAGATTTGCCACTAATCAACTTAGCAAAACCTGCCGCAGCTTCGGCGCACCCTTCGATTAAACCCAATGCCAAAGGAGCTGCGCCGATAACACCTGTGAGCAAAATAGGAAGTAGGGGATAGAGAAGTTCACTTGCGGCATCCTGTGCAAGTGAAACCATTGTGAGAAGAATTAAATTACGTGTGAGCCAGATTCTCTTCATCGCGGCAAATGCTTTAACGCCCAGTGATACATAGCTATTGCCCCAGCAGCAGAGGCGTTCATAGAGCGCGTTGAACCGTATTGATTGATTTCATAGAGCACTTCGCAAACTGCAATTCCTTCATCGGACATTCCCGCGCCTTCTTGGCCAAACAGAAGCACGCATTTTTCGGGAAGTTGCGCCGATTCCAACTGTTTTGATCCAGGGACATTATCTATCCCAATGATTGGCAATTGGTTTTCTTTACACCACAGTGCAAAGTCTTCAACAGTTGGATGGTGGTGCACAGTTAAATACCTGTCTGTAACCATCGCGCCGCGCTTGTTCCAGTCGCGCTTACCCACAATGTGAACACCAGAGACATTGAATGCATTTGCTGTTCTGACAATTGAACCAATATTCAAATCATGTTGCCAATTTTCAATAGCAATGTGAAGTTTATGTCGCTTGGAATCTAAATCTGCGACTATGGCTTCAACAGTCCAATACCTGTAGTGATCTAAAACATTTCTGCGATCACCATTGAGTAAAAGCTCAGGATCGTAATGAGCACCTTCTGGCCATGGTTTTTCATGAGGTCCTACTCCGACAACCGGAAAAAATTCACCTGGGCCAATTGAGGCTGGGGTAGTTGGATTAGACATGTATGCACTCTAAACTGAATACATGTCAGCTATCAATACGGTCCTTATCGCCTCAATTGGAACTAACAGATAGATGCGCTCTCCTAGATTCATAGTTCTACTTGCACTAGCTACGGTTATTACCGCAGCACCTGCAAGTGCCGTGCTATCTCCAGCATCGATTCCAGCGGCTTTTGAAGAACTATTAAGTAAGCCATCTCTTTCCAATCCGGCGATGGTTTTGATTGATGGCACAAGCGGTGAAGTAATTTATGAAAAAAACCCATATTCACAACGCAAACCAGCATCAGTGATGAAAGTCTTTGCCGGGGCTGTTGCAATTAAGTACCTAGATATGCAATCACGCTTTACTACCAATGTTTTCTCAGGTATCGAAGAAAAAACTTTGGTAATTCAGGGCAGTAATGACCCTTGGATTAGTTTGAGCCATAGCGTTGCAAACAAAATGGATCGCACCTCCTTACCCTATTTAGGATTCAATACTTTAACTGCCGTTAAAAAGAATAATAAAGGTTCGCTCAAGGGCATGACAATTTTGTATTCAAATCTATATTCTCAAGATGTCTCAAACCTGAAAACATTTTGGGCAAAACGTGGTTTTAAACCAGTTATGAAGGCGGTGACTAGTGATGAGACCCTACTTAATGCAAGTGAATTCATAGTTGGGGACCAGTCCCCAGAGGTCTTTAAAATTTTGGATTACATGATGTTATGGAGTGACAATAATTTGGCTGATAGATTGGCACGATTAGCTTCACGGGCCGCGGGAAATTCTTTTAACAACAAAGGTGTAGCTGAAGAATTTGAGGCCTTACTTGTTGAATATGGGATTGACTCAAGCAAACTAGTAACTAAAGATGCCAGTGGGTTGTCTAAAGAAAACCGAATAACTGCAACCATGATGGGTCAACTTCTCTATCAACTACGCAAAGATCCAAAGTACGCACCTCTTTATGATTCACTCCCAATCGGTGGAATTTCTGGGACTCTACGTTCGCGTTTTCTTACTACAGCGCCAAGTGCAGTGGGATTAGTGCGAGCAAAGACCGGAACATTAAATGGGACTGTGACCTTGGCGGGATATGTTGAGTCAACTGATCGCGAGTATGTCTTTGTCACATTGGCTGATGACATCTCTCGCGGAAATGCTGCTAGTGATAAAGCGCGAGCAGCTATTGATAGAATACTAGGAAGAATAGCTGCTCCGAATATTCCTGCAGAGATATCTGCTGTTCCAGTCACACCTTAATTATTTATTATCATAAATCTTTATTGCGCCACCATAGCAAGCAACCCATGTGCGCGAGGTTGGTGAGTCATAAGTTATGCCAATTGGCTCATTGCATGCCTTTATGCTTTGAAATACTTTCATGTCACTTGTGCGCACTTTTGAGATTGTGTTGCTTATAAAATTCACGACAAAGAGCGCGGTTCCATCACTTGAAATTGCGAGGCTTCGAGCAGCTTTTCCAGTTTT
>JBEATO010000082.1:0-5304 GCA_041161945.1 Actinomycetota bacterium | reverse complement strand
AATCAGCACCCACTGTGTCTCGCTCAACACATAGTGAGTGGTAACGAGTTGCAGTAAATGGTGAAGGTAGATCTGCAAGAACGCCTTGTTGTTGGTGATGTACTAAAGAAGTTTTTCCATGAAGTAGCTCTGGTGCTCGAGAAACCGTTGCACCAAATGCAACACCAATTGCTTGATGGCCTAAGCACACACCAAAAACTGGAATCTTTTTCTCGCCGCAATACTTAATCATTTCAACACTCACGCCAGCCTTTTCAGGAACTCCTGGTCCAGGTGAGATGAGAACGCCGTCATAATTGGCAGCATCTTCGGCCCTAACGGCATCGTTTCGAACCACGGTGCACTCTGCGCCTAGCTGCTGCAGGTACTGCACCAAGTTAAAGACAAAGGAGTCGTAGTTATCGACGACAAGGATCTTGGTGGCCATAGGAGCATTCTTGCTCATGGTGTATCTTTCGCGTATGCCTAAATCAAAGCTCCGTAAGAAAGTCGCGCAAGCACGCGCCCATAACCAGGAAGTTGTCGTTGAAACTCCTCATGGCCCGCTAGAGAGCCCTAAGTGGTTAGCCCCAACAATGGTTGCTGCCTTCTTGATTGGCTTGTTCTGGATCGTGGTCTTCTATGTCACTCAGACCCAATATCCAATCCCAGGCATCGGTGCATGGAACATGATTGTTGGTTTTAGCTTTATCGGTGTGGGCTTCTCACTAGCCACTCGCTGGCGTTAATACCTTCTTAATTACACGCTTGTAATTCAATCCACATTGTGGGTAAAGGCTGTGGATAACTTCTTATCTTTTATTTAGGGTTAATTGAGCTGCAATAACTCCGCCTATTAATCCACCTAAGTGAGCTTTCCAATCAACTCCCCCAAGTACAAAACCAATCACAAAGTTAATTCCGATAACCACATAGATCGAACGTGTGTCTGTGCCAATGCGCTTTCCAACCAATGCAATCGCTCCGAACAATCCAAAGACGGCGCCTGATGCACCTACTGAATAAGAAGAAGGGGAAGCAAAGTAGGAAGAAGTCAGTGAGCCGATGAGTAATGAGAAGAAAAAGATAAACAGCATCTTGTTCTTACCAAATGCAGCCTCAAGTGGGTTGCCTAGAACCATGAGTGCATACATATTAAAACCAAGATGTAATAGCCCGGCGTGAAGGAGTGAGACTGAAAATAATCGATACCACTCATTGGTTGCCAGTAAGAAATCTATGTTAGGTAAAACTAAACGCATTTCAATTGATGGAACAACCATCTGCAGCAGATATGCACCGCAAATAATTGCGATTAAGGAATAAGTAGCAGAGCGCTTAAGCAACGGTGACGCTGTTGATTGTTATTGGTGTTACTGGCTTATCTTGCGCGCCTGTCTTTGCTTTACCAATGGCATCAACCACAGCCTGGCTAGCAGAATCCTTTACTTCACCAAAGATTGAGTGCTTGCGATTTAACCAAGTCGTTGGAGCAACAGTAATAAAGAACTGTGAACCATTTGTTCCTGGGCCTGAGTTAGCCATTGCAAGAATGTATGGACGATCAAAAACTAGCTCTCCGTGGAACTCATCTGCAAAGCGATATCCCGGTCCGCCAGTTCCCTGACCAAGTGGATCTCCGCCTTGAATCATGAAACCGTCGATGACACGGTGAAAGATTGTTCCGTCATAAAGATTGGCATTTGTCTTACTTCCAGTGCGTGGATCAGTCCACTCTTTTGCACCAGTTGCTAACTCAACAAAGTTTGCAACAGTCTTTGGTGCATGGTTAGGAAATAGCTCGATGATGATGTCACCGAGTGATGTGTGAAGGGTCGCTGTAGTTGTCATAACGTGGAGACCAGGGGAATCGAACCCCTAACCCCCGCCTTGCAAAGGCGGTGCTCTACCAATTGAGCTAGGTCCCCGTTTGAGAGCGGGGTGGGCCTAGATGGACTCGAACCATCGACCTCTTCCTTATCAGGGAAGCGCTCTAACCAGGCTGAGCTATAGGCCCGCAACAAAGATAAATCTCGATTGCAGAAGCGCAAGGTTACCTTGAACTTCCCTAACTCCCAAAATGGGGATTAGCTGCTTAACTCAGAGCCGAACCATACTAACTTTTCGAAGAAATCTCATCTTCGCTGTTCTTGGTCACCGAGACCAATGCCACGCCTTCATCTAGGTTCACTAGGCGCACACCCATTGAATCACGCCCTGTTTGGCGAACTTGGGCTGCTGGTGTGCGCATAACTGTGCCAGCAGAAGTAATTGCTAGGACTTCATCCTCATCGCGAAGCACAAGTGCGCTCACTAATGAGCCTCGTGAGCTTTCATCGATCTTGGCAGCTTTAATTCCAATTCCACCGCGGCCCTGTAAACGATATTCATTTAATGGTGTCTTTTTGCCATAACCAGCATCAGTTGCAGTGAAAACAAAAGAGTTGGCAGCAAGCTCTGAGTTCACTCTAGCCATTGTGAGTAGAGAATCATGTGCGCGGAACTTCATTCCAATAACACCACTAGTTGATCGGCCCATTGGTCGAAGTGATTCATCATCTGCTGTGAAGCGAAGTGACATTCCCTTAGTTGAAACAAGGAGGAGTTCATCATCGGAGTTAACGAGTGATGCCCCAACAACTTCATCTCCAGGCTTTAATGAGATTGCAATTAATCCACCAGTACGTGGTGAATCAAATTCAACTAAAGGAGTCTTCTTTACTAATCCCTTTTTAGTTGCAAGAACTAAGAATGGAGAAATGGTGTAATCCTTAAGGGAGAGAACTTCTGCAATCTTCTCATCTGGTTTAAATGCCATTAAGTTGGCAACATGTTGTCCGCGAGCATCGCGTCCAGCATCTGGGAGTTCGTGGACCTTCGCGCGATAAACGCGTCCCTGGTTTGTAAAGAACAACAACCAGTCATGAGTAGAGGCAACAAAGAAATGATCAACAACATCATCTTCCTTTAGCGCTGCACCCTTTACTCCGCGACCACCACGGCGCTGTGATCGATAAAGGTCTGCCATGGTGCGCTTTGAATAACCACCGCGAGTAATTGTTACGACTACATCCTGGTCTGGAATTAAATCCTCTGCACTGAAATCACCTTCACTTGCAACAATCTGTGTGCGGCGATCATCGCCATACTTTGCAACTAAATCAGTGAGCTCTGTTTTCACAATATCGCGCTGCTTTTCTGGGCTAACCAAGATGGCGTTGAGGATGACAATGTCAGCCATTAACGCGTCATATTCATCATTAATCTTCTGGCGCTCAAGGGCTGCAATACGGCGCAACTGCATATCCAAGATCGCATTTGCTTGGATTTCATCAACATCTAGAAGTTTCATCAAACCTGTGCGAGCTTCTTCAGGTGTTGTGGAAGCACGGATTAATGCAATAACTGCGTCAAGTGCATCGAGTGCTTTGAGGTAGCCCTGCAAAATGTGAGCACGCTTTTCTTTTTCAGCTAAGCGGAACTTAGTGCGGCGAACAATTACTTCAATCTGGTGTTCGATGTAATAACGGATGAACTCATCTAGGCGCAATGTACGTGGCACACCATCAACTAATGCCAACATATTTGCGCCAAAGGTGTCCTGTAATTGTGTCTGCTTGTAAAGGTTATTGAGAACAACCTTTGGAATCGCACTTGTCTGTAAAACAATTACAAGGCGTTGACCTAAGCGCTCATTGCCTTCATCGCGCACATCAGCAATTCCCTTAATCTTTCCATCTTTAACTAGCTCAGCAATCTTAAGAGCTAAGTTATCTGGGTTTACTTGATAAGGAAGTTCGCTAATAACTAAACATGTGCGCTTGTTAATCTCTTCTACTTGAACAACTGCGCGCATTGTGATTGATCCACGGCCTGTGCGATAGGCATCTTCAATACCGCCGCGACCAACGATTAATCCCTTAGTAGGAAAATCTGGGCCTTTAACAATCGTTAAGAACTTAGCTAGAAGCTCTTCCTGCTTCATATCTGGATGTTCTAGCGCAAAAATTACTGCTTCACCGATTTCACGAAGGTTATGCGGTGGAATATTGGTAGCCATACCAACTGCAATACCGGCGCTTCCATTAACTAGAAGGTTAGGTAGGCGAGAAGGTAAAACTGTTGGCTCTTGTGAGCGTCCGTCGTAGTTAGGAACGAAATCAACTGTGTCTTCATCGATATCGCGCATCATCTCCATTGCAAGGGATGACAAACGGGCCTCGGTATAACGCATCGCTGCAGCTGGATCATTACCAGGTGAACCGAAGTTACCGTTTCCATCGATGAGCAAATAACGCAAAGACCAGTGCTGGGCAAGGCGAACTACAGAGTCATAGATCGCAGTGTCACCGTGTGGGTGGTAATTACCCATAACGTCACCGACGATACGAGAAGATTTGTAATAACCCTTATCTGGGCGATATCCCGCGTCATACATCGCATAAAGAACACGACGGTGAACAGGTTTTAACCCATCGCGAATATCTGGTAGAGCGCGACCAACAATAACTGACATGGCGTAGTCCAGATATGAGCGTGCCATTTCAACTTGAAGATCAACAGTTTCAATCTTGTCGAAATTCTCTAGATTATTTGGATTTAACTCGTCCATTAGATATCCAAGAACCTAACGTCTTTAGCATTACGTTGAATAAAAGCTCTGCGCTTTTCAACATCTTCACCCATGAGTACTGAGAACAAATCATCGGCGGCTGCTGCATCATCTAATGTCACACGAACAAGCACGCGGTGTTCTGGGTCCATTGTTGTGTCCCAGAGTTCTTTAGCTGGCATTTCACCTAAACCTTTGAAGCGCTGAATTCCATCATCTTTCGGCAAACGCTTTCCTGCAGCTAAACCAAGTTCAATCATGCCATCGCGTTCGCGATCACTAAATGCATATTCAACTGGCTCTTTTCCGCCCCACTTCAACTTATAGAGAGGAGGTTGAGCAAAGTAAACAAAACCGTTTTCAATCAATGGGCGCATAAAGCGGAACAAAAGAGTCAGAAGCAACGTGCGAATGTGTTGACCGTCAACGTCGGCGTCTGCCATCAAAATAATCTTGTGGTAGCGAAGTTTTTCAATATCAAAATCATCATGCACGCCAGTACCTAGCGCGGTAATTAAGGCTTGTACTTCATTATTTTGTAAAACACGATCAATGCGTGCTTTCTCGACATTCAAAATCTTTCCGCGAATTGGAAGCACTGCTTGGTTGCGTGAATCCCGGCCACCCTTTGTTGAGCCGCCCGCAGAATCTCCCTCAACGATATAAAGCTCGCACTTTGCAGGATCAGTCCACTGGCAATCAGCTAACTTTCC
>JBEATO010000043.1:0-3881 GCA_041161945.1 Actinomycetota bacterium | reverse complement strand
GCATGTAAGGAAAGCGGGATTGAATCATTGGTTATTGCTGGTGGTGTGGCCGCTAATTCAAGATTAAGGGCTGTGGCTGCTGCGCGCTGTGAAAAGGCGGGCATTTCCTTGAGGATCCCAGCCCCAGGCCTGTGCACGGACAATGGAGCGATGGTGGCCAGCCTGGGCTCACTGATGGTTTCAGCCGGCCGTGCGCCTAGCCCTGTGGCCTTTGATGCCGATTCCAGCCTGCCTGTTGAGGTTGTGAGCCTGTCCTAGCCGATTTGCCGTTGGGAATAGCCCCGTCTATCCTTGCGTTAGCACTCACGGACCCACACTGCTAATCGGGTCCGCACGAGGAAATCAAAGTAAAGGGAGTTAGGCACATGGCCATTAAGCCACTAGAAGATCGCATTGTTATCAAGACTAATGAGGCTGAAACAACTACAGCTTCAGGACTTGTTATCCCAGATACAGCTAAAGAGAAGCCACAGGAAGGCACAGTTATTGCAGTTGGCCCAGGTCGCTTTGATGATGGTGTTCGCGTTCCTATGGATGTCAAAGTTGGCGACGTAGTTCTTTATAGCAAGTACGGCGGAACAGAAGTTAAGTACAACAATGAAGAGTACTTAGTTCTATCTGCGCGTGACATTCTCGCTGTTATCGAGAAGTAAATGGGAAAGATTCTAGATTTCGACGAGCACGCTCGTCGTGCGATGGAGCGTGGCGTCAATATCCTCGCCGACACCGTCAAAGTAACTCTTGGACCTAAGGGTCGTAACGTAGTTATCTCCAAGTCATACGGCGCACCAACAATTACAAACGATGGCGTGACGATTGCCAAAGAGATTGAACTCTCAGATCCAGCCGAAAACATGGGCGCACAGTTAGTAAAGGAAGTTGCAACAAAGACCAACGATGTCGCTGGCGATGGAACAACTACTGCAACTGTTCTTGCTCAAGCAATGGTTAAAGAAGGACTACGTAACCTTGCAGCTGGCGCACAGCCAATGGATATTAAGCAAGGCATTGAAGCTGCAGTTGCTGCAGTCTCAGAAAACCTTCGCAAGCAAGCAACTCCAGTAAGTGGAAAAGCACAGATTGCAGATGTTGCAACTATCTCTGCCCAAGATCGTGCCATTGGTGATTTAATCGCTGAGGCAATGGATCGCGTTGGCAAAGATGGCGTTATCACTGTGGAAGAAGCATCTACTACTGGCTTAGACCTAGAGTTCACAGAGGGTATGCAGTTCGATAAGGGCTATATCTCCCCATATTTCGTTACAGATCAAGATCGCATGGAATCAATTCTTGAAGATGCATATGTACTTATCTCAGCTGGAAAGATCTCTGCTTTAGCAGAACTACTTCCAATCCTTGAGAAGGTATCTGCAACATCTAAGCCACTTTTGATCATCGCTGATGACATCGAAGGTGAGGCTCTATCAACGCTAGTGGTTAACCGCATGCGTGGAGTCTTTACTTCAGTTGCAGTTAAAGCCCCAGGCTTTGGTGATCGCCGTAAGGCAATGTTGCAAGACATCGCAACGTTAACTGGCGGACAAGTTATCTCTGCTGAAGTTGGTATGAAGCTTGATGCTGTGACTTTAGAAGATCTCGGTCGCGCACGTCGCATCGTGGTCTCAAAAGATGCAACAACAATTGTTGAAGGTGCTGGAGACAAGGGAGCAGTTGCTGCCCGTGTGAGCGAACTTCGCAAAGAGATTGAAAACTCAGATTCTTCTTGGGATAAAGAGAAGCTACAAGAGCGTGTTGCAAAGCTTGCTGGTGGCGTTTGCGTCATCAAGGTTGGAGCACACACCGAAGTAGAACTCAATGAAAAGAAGCACCGTCTTGAGGATGCAATTTCTGCAACTCGCGCAGCAGTTGAAGAAGGAATCGTTGTTGGCGGAGGCGCAGCACTTGTGCACGCAGCTGATGCTCTAGAAGGCGATCTTGGATTCACTGGCGATAAGGCAGTCGGCGTGCGTTTAGTTCGCAAAGCTTGCGATGAGCCACTTCGTTGGATTGCAGAAAACGCAGGACTAGAAGGCTACGTAGTAGTTGCAAAGGTTCGCGCTATGAAGCCTAATGAGGGCTTCAATGCTGCAACTGATATCTATGGCGATCTTGCAAAAGATGGCGTTATCGATCCAGTGAAGGTAACTCGTTCAGCTCTAGCTAACGCTGCATCAATTGCAGCGATGTTCATTACAACTGAAGCAGTTGTATTTGAAAAGCCAGCAGAGCAAGCAGCAGCTGAAGCTGCAGGCGGACATGGACATTCACATGGCCCAGGTGGACACAGCCACTAAGAAAGAAGAAGTTATAAGTAAAGCCCCGCAGAAAAATCTGCGGGGCTTTACTTTTTCAACTCAGGAGGAGAGTTAAAACTTATGATGCATGTGAAACATCTGGAGTAACGTCTTTACCTAAAATTGCTAAGCGATCATCTTCTGAAAGACCGCCCCAAATTCCATATGGCTCTTGCACGGCAAGTGCGTGGGCACGGCAAGCTTTAATTACTGGGCACGCTGCACAAATAGCTTTGGCAGTATTTTCGCGATTGCGACGGCGCGGACCGCGCTCGCCATCAGGATGAAAAAACATCTCACTTGGAAGCTCGCGGCATGAACCCTGGTACTGCCATTCCCATTCATCAGCAACGGGGCGGGGTAATCGTGATGTTTCAGCCATGCGCCCACTGTACAACCGCGCCATAGGTTGTTCAAGCCTCAACGCTCCAAAAGTTGTTCAAAGGCGTGTTTCAACTGGTGAGTTGGGCCACTTCAGGCCACCATTGGCCCGTGGCAACTAAAGATGAGCTTCTGACCGTGGCTGCTGTAGCCCGGCGCTTGGGAGTTGCCCCTGCCACCCTTCGCACCTGGGATCGCCGCTATGGCCTAGGCCCATCTGCTCATGAGAGCGGCGAGCATCGCCGCTATTGCCCGTCAGATCTTGCTCGATTGACCCTCATGCGCAGATTGATTGCAACTGGAGTAGCACCGGCCGATGCAGCCGAGCAAGCTAAAAACCATAAGGGGACAATCTCAGTTGAAAAAATTGTTGAGGAATACATAGTCCGAGAAGAATTAGTTGGAGCATTACATAATGCAGCCAAAGCGTTAGATAAAAAATTCATCGAAGCTGCCTTGCGTAGAGATCTTGCTGAATTTGGTGTTGAACAGTCATGGTCTGAGGTCATGGTTCCACTGCTTGTCATAGTCGGAAGTGAATGGGAAGCGACCGGTGAAGGAATTGAAGTTGAACATTTACTTACTGAGGTTCTCAAAGCTATTTTGAGAGAGCATGTTGAGGATATTAGAAAGCCCGTGAATGCTCATCCAGTTCTTCTTGCATCCGTTGGTGAAGAGCTTCACTCACTTGCACTTCACGCACTAGCCGCGGCTCTGGCAGAGCGTAAAATCGAAACATATTTTCTTGGCTCTAGGACACCTCTGGAAGCATTGTCGGCAATGATCACGCGATCTGCTCCACCAGCTGTTTTCTTATGGGCACAGCTTCCTAAAAACGCTGATCCTAAGTATTTCAATGACATCCCGACAATACGACCAATGCCCAGAGTGGTGCTGGGCGGACCTGGGTGGAAGAAAGTCGATTGCAAAGATGTGGCCGTGGCTCAAGATATTTCAGATGCCGTGGCTGAGATTGAACGTGCCGTAGGGCTCTAGCCTCCAGCAGATCCAAGGAAGCGCTAAAGGTAGTGATTTTGTGGTCTATCTCGCGCTCCTGTGGCAGTTTTTTAGTTTAACCCAGCCCCGCATGGCTATAGGCTTAACCTAATTACCGCCAAGAAGGAGCTCGCCAGTGTCGGCACAGGATTTTGGTGCAAATGATTGGCTCGTCGATGAAATGTACGAGCACTATCTGCAGGATCCTTC
>JBEATO010000135.1:0-4237 GCA_041161945.1 Actinomycetota bacterium | reverse complement strand
AACCAGAGTTAAAGCCTTATGGACCACTCTCATTAGATCCAGCAACAGCGGTATTTCACTACGGTCAAGAGATTTTTGAAGGTATGAAGGCATATCGCCAACCTGATGGTTCGATCTCACTCTTTCGCCCAGATGCAAATTCCAAGCGTTTTGCTAACTCGGCTAAGCGTTTAGCTTTACCTGAAATGCCAGAAGCGTTGTTTTTGGAGACAGTTGAAACTTTAGTCAAGCAAGATGCAGGTTGGGTGCCCAATAAAATTGGAGAATCTCTCTATATCCGCCCATTTATGATCGCTACCGAAGTTGGTTTAGGCGTTCGTCCAACTAATAAGGCCACATACATTCTTATTGCAACGCCTGCTGGTGCCTACTTTGATCCATCAAAAGCTGTTTCTGTGTGGATTTCAACTGAATATGTTCGTGCGGTGCAAGGTGGAACAGGTGAAGCAAAGTGCGGCGGAAACTATGCAGCATCACTAGTTGCACAAAAAGCTGCCGCTAAAGAAGGTTGCGATCAGGTTGTATGGATCGATGCAAAAGAGCGCAAGTGGGTTGAAGAGATGGGCGGCATGAACCTTTATTTTGTTAAGGGAAAAGGCGCAGATGCCACTGTCATCACCCCAAAGTTAACTGGAACATTGCTTCCAGGAATCACACGCGATTCAATCCTTTCTGTCGCAAAAGATCTTGGTTACAAAACTGAAGAAGTAATGCTGAGCATTGATGATTGGCGCGATGGCGTTTCATCAGGTGAAATCACTGAAATCTTTGCTTGCGGTACTGCAGCAGTTGTCTCACCTGTTGGTTCTGCAAAATCAACCATGGGAACATGGGTAACAGGTGATGGACAGCCTGGCGTCATCACAATGCAAATTCGCAACCACTTACTTGCAATTCAACATGGAACAACTCCTGATACACACGGTTGGGTGCGTAAGGTCTGCTAATGCCAGTCTCTGATGCATTTCATATCTATGACACCACCTTGCGCGATGGTGCCCAGCAAGAGGGTTTAAATCTCTCTGTACATGACAAGTTGGCAATTGCACGCCACCTTGATGATCTCGGTGTTGGATTTATTGAAGGCGGATGGCCAGGAGCAAACCCTAAGGACACCGAGTTTTTTGCACGTGCAAAAAAAGAGTTAGTTCTAAAGAACGCTACCTTTGTTGCATTCGGTGCCACGCGTCGTCCAAATGTAAAAGCTGCCGATGATGTATTACTCGGCGCACTTCGTGATTCAGGTGCTCCAGCAGTTACTTTGGTAGCAAAGGCCTTTGATCGCCACGTTGACTTAGCACTTAAGACATCTCTTGATGAAAACCTAGAGATGATTCGTGACTCAGTTAGCCACTTAATTGCAGAAGGACAACGCGTATTTCTTGATGCTGAGCACTTCTTTGATGGATATCGCAGCAACCGTGCATATGCGTTAGAGGTTGTTCGAGTTGCAGCTGAGGCAGGGGCAGATGTCATTGCCTTGTGCGATACAAATGGTGGAATGTTGCCGGATGAGCTTTCCCAAGTTGTTCATGATGTTTTAACTGCTAGCTCTGCACGTCTTGGTATTCACTGTCACAACGACACTGGATGCGCAGTTGCCAACTCAATGGCAGCAGTTGCCGCTGGTGCAACTCATGTTCAAGGAACGCTTAATGGTTATGGTGAGCGCACGGGAAATGCCGACCTTGTAACAATCATTGCAAACCTAGAGTTAAAGAAGCATCAATTGGTATTGCCTAAGGATTCACTGCGCGAAGCATTCAGAATTTCACATGCAGTGGCTGAAGTTACAAATGTCTCTTCAACTGCGCGCCAGCCATATGTTGGTGTCTCAGCATTTGCCCACAAAGCAGGTCTGCACGCCAGTGCAATCAAGGTAGATCCATCTCTCTACCAACACGAAGATCCAGCATCTGTTGGAAACGATATGCGCATGTTGGTCTCTGATATGGCTGGCCGTGCATCTATTGAATTAAAGTCACAAGAACTTGGCGTTGATTTGGGTGGAGATAAAGAACTAATCGGTCGAATCGTTGATCGTGTTAAAGAGATGGAATCTCGTGGCTTTACCTTTGAAGCAGCTGATGCCTCTTTTGAGCTACTTGTTCATGAAGAGATGAGTGGAAAACGACCATCATTTTTCACAATCGATCATTGGTTAACAACTGTTGAGCGCTCTGAAGATCAAAGCATTCTTACAAAAGCTGACGTCAAAGTTACTGCCATGGGTAAGCAGATTTCATGTTCTGGTACAGGAAATGGTCCTGTGAACGCATTTGATAATGCTTTGCGTACTGGGTTAAAAGCGCTGTATCCAGAGTTAGAAGTTCTAGAGCTCACTGATTACAAGGTGCGCATCCTTGAAGGCCGTCTGGGCACAGGCGCAGTTACTCGTGTATTAGTTGAAACAAGTGATGGCAAAGGTGAATGGAACACCGTGGGAGTTCATGAAAACGTTATTGCTGCCTCTGCCATGGCACTTGAGGACGCAGTTACCTTCGGCCTTATGCGTCAGGGACGCAAACCCGAGTAAAGTTAGCGCGTGAGCGAAAATTTTGAAAAGTTACTGACTACTTTTCAACGCCATTTAGAAGTTGAACGCAACCTCTCAGTTCACACTGTTCGTGCATATATGGGGGATCTAACCTCATTATTAGAACACCTAGAAAACTCAGGCTTAACCGATATTTCACAGCTGCAATTAGTTCACCTGCGCTCTTGGCTAGCTAATCAACAAGTCAAAGGTGCCTCTCGCACAACAATTTCACGCAGAGCAGTCTCGGTGCGTTTGTTTACTAAGTGGGCGCTAAAGCACAAATACATTGCAAGTGATGTGGGTGCCTCACTTGCAACGCCGAAGGGCCATCGCACTTTGCCTGAAGTTTTAGGCATTGAGGATGCAAAAACTGCTATGGATTCAATGGCAACTAGGGCAGCAGAGGAAGAAACCCCCATGACGTTGCGCGATGTGGCAATGGTGGAACTGTTGTATGCAACAGGTGCCCGTGTGGCAGAACTATGCGGATTAGATCTAGGCGATATTGATTACAACCGACAGACTATTCAAGTGCTGGGTAAGGGAAATAAAGAACGCGTTATTCCACTGGGCAACCCAGCGATGCGTGCATTAAAGAAATGGCTAGATGATGGACGCCAGCTGCTTCTTAATGAGAAATCTGAAAAAGCTGTTTTTCTTGGAGCCCGTGGAAAGAGAATTGATCAGCGCGCTGTGCGCACAGTTGTCTATGAAGCACTCTCTGCAATAGAAGGAATAGAGCGCATGGGACCACATGCCTTGCGCCACTCTGCAGCAACGCATCTATTAGAAGGCGGTGCGGATTTGCGCACAGTGCAAGAGATTTTGGGACACGCTTCACCTGCAACAACTCAGATTTACACACATGTTTCTACTGAGCGTTTGCAAAAAGCCTTTAAACAGGCGCATCCACGCGCATGAATAAATCAATCGTAGTTATTCCAACATATAACGAAGTTGAAAGTATTGGTTCACTCCTCGATGAGTTAGCAACACTAGATCTTGATGTCTTGGTCATTGACGATGGCTCACCAGATGGCACCGCTCAAATCTGCAAAGCCCATGGAGTTGAAGTAATTGAGCGAAGCGCAAAGCTTGGTTTGGGTAGTGCCTATCGCGCTGGTTTTCAGATTGCACTAGATCGAGGTTATGAAAACATCATTGAAATGGATGCAGATGGATCACACCAAGTAAGTGATTTAGTGGCCATGATGCAGTGGATTGGTTCAGCTGATCTCTTGATTGGTTCGCGCTGGGTGGCCGATGGAGAGATTAAAAACTGGAGTAAGTTTCGTGAACTTCTTTCAAAAGCTGCAAATAGATATGCAAATACTCTTCTATCCCTTGGGGTAGCTGACACAACTGCAGGTTTTCGAATTTATTCTGCTTCACTGTTAAAGATGATGGATATTCACACTATTGCCAGTGAGGGATATTGCTTTCAAATTGAAATGACTCGACGGGCACTTTCCAGAGGCGGATCTATCGCTGAAGTTCCTATTACTTTTATCGAGCGCGAACATGGGGTCAGCAAGATGAGCTTTGCAATTGCCCTGGAGGCCGTGGTTCGCATCACCGCCTGGGGGCTTTTACGCATAGTCCGGCGGTAATTGCACGCTCACGGCTCAGGTAAGATTTGCCTCGCACCAGTTGAAGTAATTCAGCCGGTGACATCTCAGCACTGCCTGACCAACTGGT
>JBEATO010000134.1:0-6308 GCA_041161945.1 Actinomycetota bacterium | reverse complement strand
TCAGAGCGATGTTGATGGCGTTGATAAGAAAATCGAGCACCAGCATTAACAACAATTCGCTTTACTTTGTGATCTGAACTTTCAGACAAGATTTCATAGCGACCCCACGGTCTGACGTCTTGGCCCATGAACTCTTCCTTTTACTCGTTCTACTAATGGAGGTCGGAACGGGATTTGAACCCGTGTAGAGGGATTTGCAGTCCCTTGCCTCGCCTCTCGGCCATCCGACCAAAAACTAACGCCGTTCATTTTTTACGTGAACGGCGATCAGTTTTGAGAGCGGACGACCGGGTTCGAACCGGCGACCTGAACCTTGGCAAGGTTCCGCGCTACCAACTGCGCTACGTCCGCGAGGAGGGCAAATCTATCGTAGGTGAGGCCATAGCGCCAAAGTGGGAATTCAATGACTACCGTTACCTTGTGAGTTCATCGAAGAATGCGCCTGTTTTTTGGATGAATGGGCGGTTGGCAACTGGCCTTTCGCAGGTTTCAAATGATCCTTCGTGTTTAGCCGGTGGGGGATTCTGGGCTGTCTCGACAACTTTTGAAGGAGAATTTCAAGCTTTCAAATTTGATCACGTTATTGAAGCAAATTTTCCAACATCACCTTGGCAGAAAATAAATGGCCAGTGGTCAAGTAGTTTAAATGAAAGTCAATACGTTACATATGTGAAGAAAGTGCAAGAGCACATTGCACAAGGTTGGGTCTATCAGGTTAATGCCTGCAGAGAAATCTCTATCGATGTTGATGTTGAGGATCTGCGTGGACTGTTTTCTAAGATTCTTGAAGGTAACCCAGCACCGTGGGCTTCATATTTAGAAGCACCTGGAATCAACATTGCTTCTGCATCACCCGAGCTTTTCCTTAAACGTGATGGAGGGCGAATTCGCACTTCGCCTATCAAGGGAACAGCACCCGTTGGCACAGTTGATTTTGGGGTGAAGGACAAAGCCGAGAACATAATGATTGTTGATCTCATGCGAAATGATTTGGGGCAGATTTGCAAGAGCGGAAGTGTCAGCGTTCCGCGCTTGCTTTCAACGGAAGCTCATCCTGGCTTAGTTCATTTGGTGTCAGATATTGAAGGCGAGCTCAAAGATGAGATTACTTGGGCAGAGATCTTCACTCGCTTGAGTCCACCAGGATCAATTAGTGGTGCTCCAAAATCATCTGCCGTCTCTGTCATTAAGGATAATGAAGGAAAGCGTGGCCCGTACTGCGGTGCGCTGGGTTGGGTGCAGGGGGATAAGTGTGAACTTTCAGTTGCAATCCGAATTTTCTATAAAGATGACAAGTTGCGATTTGGAACAGGTGCTGGAATTACGTGGGCCAGCGTGGCAGATGATGAGTGGGAAGAGACCCAACTTAAAGCAAGACGTTTAGTTTCACTTGCCGGTGGTGAGTTATGAGGGTGATCTATAACGGCGAAGTAAAAGGTATTGATGATGTGCCAGCAAGTAGTTCTGGGTGGCTAGAAGGTCAAGGGATCTTCGAAACGATTAAAAGCGTTGGGAACAAGCCATTCTCTTTATCTCGCCATATTGCCAGGGCACAGAGCAGCGCATTAGCTCTTGGGATCACCATCCCAAACTCTGATCAGATTTCGCAAGGTGTTACGGAATTGTTTGCCGCTGTCCCACACGGTTTAGGAATGCTGCGGATTTCATTTGATAGTCAAGGTAACTGGTTGGCAGTTCACATGCCTTATGCAGAGCAAGAGAAAAGCTGTGATGTGAGAAAGCATCCAGATGCTGTTGCCGGTGATGTTCACAAAAGATTTCCATATACCAATCGGCTTGCAATTCTTGAGCAAGCCCGCCTGGCTGGCTTTGATGATGCAGTCGTAGTTAATGGCCAAGGCAATATCTGTGAAGGCTCAGTTACTAATCTGATTGCAAATATTGATGGTCGGTGGGTGACACCTCCAACTACTGATGTTGTTCTGCCAGGAATTATTCGTCAAATTCTGATAGAAAATCATCTAATTGCCATCGAGAGCATCCCAGCAGAACGGCTAGTGGAAATCACCTCTGCCTTCTTTATTAGTAGTTTGCGTTTATCTCACGCGATTTCATCGATTGATTCACGGCCGTTGCATCTTTCACACGCCTTCGGAGAAGAAATAAAGGCGTTGGCTCATAAGGATTCGGTAGGCTAGCCACATGATTCAGGTAACCGTTGATGGTGCATCACGCTCCATAGAGGCAGATCAACGCCCTACCCACCTCTTTGCAGATAATAAAGAGGTAGTCGTTTGCCGTATTAATGGAGTTCTTAAGGATCTTTGGACTGATCTACAAGAAGGTGATGTCGTTGAATCTGTTTTAATCAACTCACCTGATGGTCTCTTTGTTCTTCGCCACTCAACTGCCCACGTCATGGCACAGGCTGTGCAAGAAGTATTCGCTGAAACAAAGCTTGGAATTGGGCCACCGATCAAAGATGGTTTCTATTACGACTTTGATCCAAAGACTCCTTTTAATCCAGATGATTTAACCAAGATTGAAAGTGTTATGCGCAAGATTGTTAAAGATGGTCAGCGCTTTCGCCGCCGTGTCGTTACTGAAAAGGATGCATTGGTTGAACTTTCACATGAGCCATATAAGTGTGAACTCATTGGTATTAAAGGACCTGCTGGGGAGGAAGCCAGTGTTGAAGTTGGGGGAGCAGAGCTCACCATCTATGACAACTTAGGTCGTGATGGAAACCCTGTGTGGTCAGATCTATGTAGAGGTCCGCATCTACCATCAACAAAACAGATTCCTGCATTTAAATTAATGCGCAGCGCAGCTGCTTACTGGCGCGGCTCTGAAAAAAATCCGATGCTCCAGCGCATCTATGGCACTGCCTGGCCTTCACAAGATGAACTCAACGCACATTTAGAACTTCTAGCAGAGGCAGAAAAGCGCGATCACCGACGACTTGGTACAGAGTTAGATCTGTTTTCTTTTCCAGAAGAGATTGGCTCAGGACTCGCTGTCTTTCATCCCAAGGGCGGAATTATTCGCCGGGCGATGGAGGATTACTCACGCAAGCGCCATGAAGAAGAAGATTACGAGTTCGTCTATTCACCTCATTTAACTAAGGCAGCTTTGTTTGAAAAGTCTGGCCACTTGGATTGGTACTCCGAGGGAATGTATCCACCGATGATCATGGATGAAGAGCTCCATGCCGACGGAACAATTAAAAAGCCTGGCCAGCAGTACTACATGAAGCCGATGAACTGTCCGTTCCACAACCTTATTTTCCAAGCCCGTCAGCGCTCTTATCGCGAGCTTCCACTTCGCTTATTCGAATTCGGAACTGTTTATCGCTATGAAAAATCTGGCGTGCTCCATGGAATTACTCGTGCTCGCGGATTCACGCAAGATGATGCACACATCTACTGCACAAAAGAGCAGATGGCAGATGAGCTGGACTCATTACTTACCTTCGTACTCAACCTTTTGCGTGACTATGGACTCAATGATTTCTATTTGGAGCTGTCAACTAAGAATCCAGAAAAGTTTGTGGGAGAAGATTCAGATTGGCAAGAAGCAACTGAAACTCTGCGCAAAGCAGCAGTTGCACAGAACCTCGAGCTTGTCTTGGATGAAGGCGGCGCAGCGTTTTATGGTCCAAAGATTTCGGTGCAAGCAAAAGATGCCATTGGTCGCACATGGCAGATGTCAACGATTCAAGTGGACTTCCAACTTCCACAACGTTTTGAACTTGAGTACTCAGCCGCAGATGGTTCACGCCAGCGCCCAGTAATGATTCACCGCGCTCTCTTTGGCTCCATCGAAAGATTCTTTGGAGTTCTAACCGAGCATTACTCAGGTGCGTTCCCACCATGGCTTGCTCCTGTGCAGGCAGTTGGTATTCCAGTTGCTGAAGCATTTTCAGATTACTTAGCTGATGTCATTAAGCAGATGAAGAGAGCTGGCATTCGCGCAGAGCTAGATGCCTCGGATGATCGCATGCAAAAGAAGGTGCGCAATGCTCAGATGCAAAAGGTTCCATTTATGGTTATTGCAGGCGAGGAAGATATGGCTGCAGGAGCTGTCTCATTCCGCTATCGCAATGGTGAACAGAAAAATGGAATTCCGATTGCGCAAGCAATTGCTGAGATTCAAAAAACTGTAGCTGAGCGCACACAGGTTTAATCATGCATATAGATGGTGCAGGTATGCCTGATGGTTGGCAACGTCTTTGGGCACCACACCGACTTGAGTATTTACGTGGTGAAAACCGCCCATTAGAGGGAAATGAAGTTGAGTGCCCTTTCTGTCGCATCCCCACATTAAGTGATGAAGAAGGCTTAATTGTTCACAGAGGTGTGAGTGCATTTGTTGTGATGAATTTGTATCCATACAACCCAGGGCATTTATTGGTGTGTGCCTATAGGCACGTCGCTGATCTGACAGATTTGAGTGATGAAGAGCGCAACGAAATCTCGTCTCTCAGTGCTCATGCGATGAAGACGATCCGTAAAGTTTCAGCACCTGCGGGCTTTAACTTAGGTATGAATCAGGGAGCAATCTCTGGCGCCGGCGTTGCAGAACATATTCATCAGCACATTGTTCCGCGTTGGAGTGGGGACGCTAACTTCATGCCGATTATTGGTAAAACTAAAGTTCTGCCACAACTACTTAATCTGACGCGAGAAGAGATATCTGCGGCTTGGTAGCGCTAGGCAAGTTCAGATAGATAGTTTTGTATTACATCTAAGCCAATGCCTTTATCAATTACCAAAGGAATGGCTGGGAAGAGAACTCCAGCTGCAAATGCTCCTTCACCCATGGATGTAACAAGCTCTAAATATTCATCACGAAACTCTTGCACCAAGGTCTCATGCTCTGGCTCACATGCATTTCGTGTTGGGGGAGTCGTGGAGTAATCAGTGATGATCATGTCAGAGAGTGAAATGAGGGCTCTTGGTGAACCATCCTCATCATGGAGAACTAAGTAAGGTGTTGCAACCTGATCAAAGACTCGTGTTGCCAACATAACTGCATCATCAAAGTCGGCGCTATTTCCATCTAACTCAGTAACAATAATCATGCGTGGTGTTAGAAATTCATCAAATGATTGCCATTGATCAATAGTCGCCTGGTCAATTCCCGTATTGGGATTGACAACAAAGAGTGCGCAGGAAATATCACCGTTTGCTTCTGTGCCAAGTGCGGCCTCTAGGGCTTTGGCAACTTCTTGCGGCTGGGCTGAAGGGTGGCCAAAGACGCAGAGATTGAGAGGCGATGTGGGATTCTGCACTGGGTCAGCCTACGATGTGCAGTGATGCTAAGTCGCTCATTAAAACCAGCGGTTACGAGATTAATAACACCCGTAGCCTCATTCGCGCTGCGCATTGGAATTACTCCAAATGCTGTCACTTGGGTGGGCGCAGTTGGAGTTGTGGCTTCAGCGCTCTATTTCTATCCCCGTGGAGATTTCTTCATTGGAACTGCAGTGATTTTCATTTTTGCCCTCAGCGATCTCTTTGATGGCACCATGGCACGTATTTCAAAAGCAGGTGCTAGTGCGTGGGGTAGTTTCCTTGACTCCACAATTGATCGCATAACTGATTCCGCGATTTTGTTAGGTGTGAGTATCTACTTGATTAACAATGACGACCCGTTAAGTTTTGTCGTAATTGCCACGTTGGTCACCGGAATGCTTGTTCCATACATTCGTGCAAAAGCAGAAAGTTTTTCTATCGCCTGCTCAGGTGGGATTGCAGAGCGCACCGAACGATTATTGATGGCCATGTCTGCAATTGCACTCGATGGTCTTGGAGTTCCTTATGTTTTGGCAGGTGGAATGTGGTTGCTAGCCGTTCTCGGTGCTGTGACAGTAATTCAGCGAATGTTGATTGTGCGTAGGGCTCTATCCGCGTGAGTGAAAATATTGCGGCTTGGGGTTATTTCGTAGCGTGGCGAATTCTTCGCTGGCTGCCTGAAAGTTTTGTTTACTCACGAGCAAATTCAGTAGCGGATTACATGGTCAAAAAGAACGGCAAAAGCGTTAGGCGCTTGCGTTCAAATCTTGCTCGTACGCAACCCAACATCACCGCACTTGATTTAGATCTTCTCACCTACAAGGGAATGCGTTCAGCCCTTAGATATTGGTGTGACACCTTTAGATTTCCTGATTGGTCGAAAGAGCGAATTCTCGGAACGGTTACATTTAACGACGAGAGCATCTTGATGGATGCAGTTGCTGCTGGAAATGGCGCAATAGTTACTTTGCCCCATTGCGGTAATTATGACCATGCAGCTGCATATTTCTGTGCTCGCGGAGCCAAGATTGTTACCGTTGCTGAGCATTT
>JBEATO010000098.1:0-2591 GCA_041161945.1 Actinomycetota bacterium | reverse complement strand
CAGCTTCTTCTAAATCAGGGGCTGCAGATCTATTAGAGGCGCTAGGTGTTGCAGTAACACTTGATGGCAAAGGTGTAGAAACGACTTTTGCACAGCTTGGAATTGGCTTTTGCTTTGCTCCCGTCTTTCATCCAGCCATGCGCTTTGCAGCACCTGCCCGTAAAGAATTAGGCGTGCCAACAGTTTTTAATATTTTGGGCCCTCTATCAAATCCAGCCAAACCAAAGGCTGCAGCAATTGGTGTGGCAAATGATCGGATGCACTTAGTGATGGCCCAAGTTCTTGCCTATAAAGGCGTCGATGGCTTTGTTTTTCGTGGCGATGATGGCTTAGATGAAATAACACTTGCAACGACTACATCTGTTTTAACTATAGGCAATGGTCAGATATCGAGTGACTTACTGGACCCTTTAGATTTTGCAATCTCTAGAGCACCCATCTCAGC
Organism: Actinomycetota bacterium; assembly: GCA_041161945.1. Classification (GTDB taxonomy): domain Bacteria; phylum Actinomycetota; class Actinomycetes; order Nanopelagicales; family Nanopelagicaceae; genus Planktophila. The sequence continues at coordinate 2,146 of JBEATO010000098.1, read as the reverse complement.
ACTTGCTGGGGGAGATGCCACTGAAAATGCAAGGATTACAACTGCGATTTTTGCTGGTGAAAAAGGCGCTCCCAGAGATGCCGTAGTTTTAAATGCAGCAGCAGCAATTGCTGCTTATGAAGGTGAGATGGAGTTAAACCTGCACGATCGAATGCAAAAGGGAATAGATCGAGCAACACAAGCAATAGATAGCGGGGCAGCAACTGCGCTACTTTCTCAGTGGGCAGCCCTTAGCCAGAAACTAGCCTCTTCTTAACTTTCTTAAACTGCGGCAACGTAGTAATTCCAAAACCACCCAGGCGTTCAATAATTCCATGCAAAACATCCACCGTTGCACGGGCATCATCGAGTGCTCGGTGAGTAGGAGAAGTAGTTGCTCCAAAGAACTGCGCCAAGGTAGCTAGTTTGCAGTTAAGGACATCATCTTTTGTTAGAACATATCTAGCTAATCGGGCAGTGTCAGCAACATGATGATTGGGCCATGGGTAATCCAAATGCGCTGCAGCAGCTTTGAGGAATCCCACGTCAAAAGGTGCGTTGTGTGCAACTAAAACATTTTCATTTTCTGGTCCCAAAAATTCAATAAAAGAGGGAAAGACTTGACCGATTGTTGGGGCATTGGCCAGCATCTGATCTGTAATACCGGTTAGCTGAGTAATGAACTCTGAGATTAGAACTCCAGGGTTGACGAAAGTTTCAAACTCTCCAATTACTTCACCACCACGCACTTTTACTGCGCCAATCTCTGTTATGCCTGCGCCAGTAGATGGGGCAGCACCTGAGGTTTCTAAATCAACAACCACAAAAGTGGTTTGGGACAGATGCATAGTGGAGATAGTAAGTGATTGGACCGTCATTGACAGTGCGCGTATTGTGTTAGCCATGGCAGTTGAAACAGCACCCCCAGGTTGGATGCAAGATTGGTCGGCGCAAGGTTCGGGCAAGAATGCTCGCATTGGCGTCTTACTTGTCCATGGATTTACTGGAGCTCCACCTTCAATGCGCCCATGGGGAGAGTTTCTTCATAACCACGGTTACACCGTGCGCGTCCCACTTCTGCCAGGTCATGGAACTAAGCCGGAAGATCTCAACAAAGTTAAATGGCAAGAGTGGCCGGCAAAAGTACAAGCCGAGTTAGATGAGCTTTATAAGAATTGCGATCAAGTTTTCATTGCGGGTTTATCTATGGGTGGTGGAACAACACTGAATGTTGCTCCAGCAAATAATGATCGACTCGCTGGATTGATTTTAGTAAACCCAATGATTCACGTGGCTTTCATGCCACATCAACTTGTCTACCTTGTCTCTCACTTCCAGAAACTGCGCTCAAGTGTCGGAAATGACATCAAACGCCCTGGCATTACCGAACATGGTTATGACGCTATGCCCACCCGTGGAGTAGCAGAGTTGTTGAAGATGCTTAAGCTAACGAGAAAAAATTTGAACAAGGTGACTGTTCCAGTTCAACTCTTTCACTCAGTAGAAGATCACACATTGCCCGTCTCCAACACCGAAATCATTATGAAGGGCTTGGGTTCGGCCAATAAATCACGCATTGAACTCGTTAACAGCTATCACGTTGCCACCCTTGATTATGATCAAGAGTTGATTTTCCAAAACTCACTTACTTTTATCAAGGGCCTTCAAAAGTAGTTCTCTAGCTGCGAATGCATTAAGGCTGTGTCAGTGCTTTTCTAACGTGGACCGTACTGGGATCGAACCAGTGACCCCCACAATGTCAATGTGGTGCTCTACCGCTGAGCCAACGATCCTTGCTTGAGTGAGAAATGATACCTCACGAAAATAAGTGATGCCTATCGGTTGTAGTCATCCTCAATACGCTCAACATCATCTTCACCAAAGTATGAGCCGCACTGGACCTCAATAAAAACAACAGGCTCACTACCGATGTTTGCTAAACGGTGAAGCTCGCCTTGGGCGATATCAATCGAGTCTCCAGCTGACATTTCAAATTCAAGGCCTTCATGAGTGACCTTTGCATTTCCGCTGACGATGAACCAATGTTCAGAGCGATGTTGATGGCGTTGATAAGAAAATCGAGCACCAGCATTAACAACAATTCGCTTTACTTTGTGATCTGAACTTTCAGACAAGATTTCATAGCGACCCCACGGTCTGACGTCTT
>JBEATO010000096.1:0-2581 GCA_041161945.1 Actinomycetota bacterium | reverse complement strand
GTGGTGATGGTCGCGAAAATCTTCTTTCAATTCTTGGACCTGGCGAGATGTTTGGCGAACTAAGCCTTTTTGATCCAGGCCCACGCACATCAACTGCAACTGCAGTAACTGATGCAAAGCTACTAAGTCTGGGACAAGCAAAGCTGCTTCCTTGGCTTCGCGAGAATCCTGATGTCGCACTCCATTTACTAGCTCGTTTGGCACAACGTCTTCGTCGCACAAATGAAGCTGTGGGTGATCTTGTTTTCTCTGATGTTCCAGGACGCGTTGCTAAAGCTTTAATTGATCTAGGTGAGCGCTTTGGTAAGAAAACTGATGAAGGTTTATATGTTCACCACGATTTAACACAGGAAGAGCTTGCTCAGCTTGTTGGTGCATCTCGTGAAACAGTCAACAAGGCACTTGCAGATTTTGCAGGACGTAACTGGTTAAAGCTTGATGGGCGTGCAGTTTTGATTACAGATTTAGATCGCCTGATTAAGCGCGGTAAATAGTTAGTCTGTAATTTCTACTGTTAGTTCAATTTCAACAGGTGAATTCAAGGGTAATTCCGCAATTCCTACTGCGCTACGTGCATGCTTTGCACCATCGCCCCAGATAGCTAAGAACAGCTCACTTGCACCATTAACAACAACTGGTGCATTGATATAGCCAGGGACTCCGTTGACGTAACCAACAACTCGAACAATCCTTGTAATCTTGTTTACATCTGCAACGGTTTCAACTGCAGCTAATGCATTGAGTGCACAAACTTGAGCTAACTCTTTTGCGCGCTCTGGAGTAATTTCTCCATCAACTTTTCCCACTCCAGCCATTTCACCGTTAACAAGTGGAAGTTGTCCAGCTGTGAAAACAATATTTCCTGTGCGAATAGCTGGAACATATGCAGCAACTGGCTTCGCAGCAACTGGTAGTTCTAGGCCAAGCTCTTTTAACTTTGCACGAACATCAACCTTATTCATGCAATAGCTCTTTTCATGTAAGCAACTAGCTGTTCGCCGGTTCCTGGTGCTGGAATAACTTGTACGAGTTCCCAACCATCAGAACCCCATGTATCAAGAATCTGCTTAGTTGCATGAGAAAGTAGTGGCACGGTTGCATATTCATACTTGGTCATTTATTTAACGCTGCTTTCACTAGGGCAGAAACTAGGCCACCATCGGCTTTTCCTGCGATCTTTGGCTTTACTGCTCCCATTACTTTGCCCATATCGCCAGGGCCTTGGGCGCCTGTTGATGCAATTGCATCAGCGATGATTGCTGCAATATCTGCTTCACTGAGTTGGGCTGGAAGATACTTTGCAATAACTTCGCCTTCACTCTTCTCTAACGCTGCCTTATCAGCACGGCCCGCATTTTCAAAAGCTTCAGCAGCTTCACGACGCTTTTTACCTTCGCGAGATAGCACAGTGATTACTTCTTCATCACTAAGAACGCGTGCTTCTTTTCCAGCCACCTCTTCATTAGTGATTGCTGTTAAAACCATGCGGATAGTGCCTGAAGTAATTTCATCGCGTCCGCGAATAGCTTCAGTGAGATCCTTTTTTAGCTGCTCTTTAATGCTCATGAAGTGAACTCTACTGCTAGTAATTCAGCAATCTGGGCAGTATTAAGGGCAGCACCCTTGCGTAGGTTGTCACCGCACACAAAGAGATCTAATGCCATTGGGTCATCGATGCTCTTTCGTACACGACCAACCCATGTTGGATCTGTTCCAACAACATCTGCTGGTGTTGGAAATTGGTAGTTCTCTGGATCATCAACCAACTTCACCCCAGCAGCATTAGCCAAGATATCTTGTGCCGCTTTTCGTGATGGTTCTTTAGCAAAGACAGCGTGAACAGTTAAAGAGTGTGTTGTAAGCACAGGAACCCGCACACATGTTGCTGAAACCTTTAAGTTTGGTAGTCCAAGGATCTTGCGGGATTCATTGCGCACTTTTAACTCTTCAGATGAATACCCATCGGCCTTTAGTGACCCAGCCCATGGCACCACGTTGAGTGCAAGTGGTGCTGGGAATGGACCGTTATCAGTTATTACTTTACGAAGATCTCCAGCAACATCGCCAGCATTAGTTCCGGCAACTTGCTTAATCTGTTCGCGCAATGTGTCGATACCTGATTGTCCTGCACCAGATGCTGCTTGATAAGAAGAGACAACTAATTCTTTGAGTTCATACTCTTTATGTAGCGCGCCTATTGCAACAATCATTGAAAGCGTTGTGCAGTTGGGATTAGAGATAATTCCTTTAGGACGATTCTTTACTTCCTGTGGATTTACTTCAGGAACGACAAGTGGAACGTCGGCATCCATGCGGAAGGCTCCAGAGTTATCAACAACGACTGCGCCGCGTGATGCAGCAATTGGTGCCCACTGTGCAGAGATCTCATCGGGCACATCAAACATTGCAACATCAATGCCATCAAATGCTTCTGGTGATAAGGCAACGACTGTGAGTTCTTCTCCGCGACACATCAACTTCTTGCCAGCACTTCGTGCTGATGCAATTAAACGAATCTCGCCCCAGACATCTTTGCGCTCAGACAAGATGCTCAGCATCACTGTTCCAACTGCGCCAGTTG
>JBEATO010000088.1:0-4547 GCA_041161945.1 Actinomycetota bacterium | reverse complement strand
GTAATCACCGCTGCGGCAATGATTTGCTTAGGTGGTGCCATTCAAGGTCAACTTCATATCGATGGAAAAAGCTCTGGCCCAATTCTTACAACGCGTGATTTAGTGAATTCAGATGATGTTTTCCTAGCCGCAACGGGCATTACTGATGGAGAATTGATTAAAGGAGTTCGATACACCAGCTATGGTGCAATCAGTCAGTCAATTGTTATGCGAGGAAAATCAAAGACGGTTCGTGTAATCGAGACCGAGCACTACCTCAAGTAAATTACTTATTAACCGTCTCTGTAAGAATCGAGACTCGGTTATTAGCAACAGATAGGAAACCACCACTTACTGTGAACTGTGTGGTGGTCCCATCTGTTCCTTTAATGCTAACTGCACCATCGACAAGTACTCCAAAGAGCGGTGCGTGATCGGTCAAAATACCGAGATCACCTTCGACTGTGCGGGCAGAAACAAAAGATGCTTCGCCAGACCAGACACGCTCTGATGGAGATACGAGTTCGACTTTAAGTGTCATTGTTTAATTACTTTCCGATACTTGCTGCAAGTTCTGCAGCCTTACGCTCTACGTCATCAAGACCACCACACATGAAGAATGCTTGTTCTGGAATATGGTCATACTTTCCATCTGCAAGTGCTTCAAATGCTGCGATTGTGTCGACTAGTGGAACGAATGAACCATCAAGACCTGTGAAGACCTTTGCCACGAAAGTATTTTGTGACAAGAAGCGCTGGATACGACGTGCACGTCCTACCAAGATGCGATCTTCTTCTGAAAGTTCATCGATACCAAGGATTGCAATGATGTCTTGTAGATCCTTGTAGCGCTGCAGGATCTGCTTAATGCGGTTAGCAACACGGAAGTGGTGCTCACCGATATAGCGTGGATCCAAGATGCGAGAAGTTGAGTCAAGTGGATCCACAGCTGGGTAGATACCAAGCTCTGAAATCGGACGAGACAACACTGTTGTTGCATCTAAGTGGGCGAAAGTAGTGTGTGGAGCTGGGTCAGTAATGTCATCTGCAGGAACATAAATTGCCTGCATTGATGTAATTGAGTGACCACGAGTTGACGTAATGCGCTCCTGCAATTGACCCATTTCATCGGCCAATGTTGGCTGGTATCCCACAGCAGATGGCATACGGCCAAGCAGAGTTGATACTTCAGAACCAGCTTGTGTAAAGCGGAAGATGTTGTCGATGAATAGAAGCACGTCCTGCTTTTGAACATCGCGGAAATATTCAGCCATTGTTAGCGCAGAGAGAGCAACACGAAGACGCGTTCCAGGTGGTTCATCCATCTGACCGAACACTAACGCGGTCTTGTTAATAACACCGGTCTCAGTCATTTCAAGGAACAAGTCGTTACCTTCACGAGTACGCTCACCAACACCGGCGAATACAGACACACCACCGAAGTTTTCAGCTACGCGATAAATCATTTCCTGAATCAAAACTGTCTTTCCTACACCTGCACCACCGAATAGACCGATCTTTCCACCCTTTACATACGGTGTTAGAAGATCGATAACTTTAATTCCGGTCTCAAACATCTCAGTCTTAGATTCCAACTGATCGAATGCTGGTGCATTACGGTGGATTGGCCAACGCTCTTTGATGTCGAGTGAAGAGGTTGGAACGTCCATTGACTCACCAAGTGTGTTGAACACGTGGCCCTTAGTCACATCGCCAACAGGTACTGAGATTGCTGAACCTGTGTCGCTCACCTCTGTTCCACGGATCATTCCATCTGTTGGTTGCATAGAGATCGCACGCACGAGGTTGTCACCAATGTGCTGTGCTACTTCCATCGTCAAGGTACGCGTTGTACCTGACATGGTTACCTCTACGTGTAGCGCGTTGAAAATCGCTGGCATTGAGTCGGCGGGGAATTCAATATCCACGACCGGTCCAATAACGCGAGCTACGCGACCTTTACCTGTTGATGCCGACATCATTCACTCCCTGCACTAGCTGAGGCCAACGCGTCTGCGCCGCCAACAATTTCACTGATCTCTTGGGTAATTTCAGCCTGACGGGCTGCGTTCGCAAGTCGTGTGAGCGACTTGATTAACTCATCAGCGTTGTCAGTCGCTGACTTCATTGCACGACGGCGCGCAGCATGCTCAGAGGCAGCTGATTGCAACATCGCATTAAATACTCGAGCCTCAATGTAACGAGGTAGAAGTGCATCTAGCACCACGCTCGCATTAGGTTCGAATTCATACATAGGTAGCAGTCCAGTTGCTACTGGTGCATCGCTCTCTACAACTTCTAGAGGCAGCATGCGCTTTGCCATTGCATTTTGTGTAAGCATTGATTTGAACTCAGTAAAGACAATGTGGATCTCATCCACGCCCGCCACATCAACTTGAGCATCTAGGATGAAAGCATCGATTAAAGCACCGGCAACTTCCTTAGCGTGCTCATATGTTGGGTTATCTGAAAAACCAGTCCATGAACCTGAGATTTCGCGGTTACGGAAGCGGTAGTAGTTCACAGCTTTGCGACCGACCAAATATGACTTCACTTCTAAACCACGTGTTTTCAAAAGGGCAGCTAGCTGCTCCCCTTCTTTAATGGCGTTGTTTGAATAAGCACCGGCCATACCGCGGTCTGCAGAAATAACAAGAACTGCAGCACGGATTGGACGCTCAGACTCAGTTGTTAAAGGGTGGTTCGTTGAAGAATAAGTGGCAACTGCAGATACCGCACGGGTCAACTCATTTGCATAAGGAGTAGACGCAGAGACTCGTTGCTGCGCCTTAACGATACGAGAAGCAGAGATTAACTCCATAGCTTTCGTAATCTTTTTAGTCGCTTTAACGGATCGCATGCGTCTGCGATAAATGCGGAGTTGGGCACCCATGAGTTACTTCTTCACCGCCGGAGGAACGTGTCGAGTAATCTGCTCAACGCCTTCGCCCTCAAGGGCATCAGCTGCAGCTTCATTAACGGCCTGTGAAGCAGTTGACTTAAAGATCTTCTTGAAATCATCAACTGCTGATTGCATCTTGGCGACAGTCTCATCTTCAAGCTGCTTTGTTTCAGCGATAACTGTGAATATTTCCTTACGTTCGCGGCCAATGAAATCAAGTAGTTCTGACTCAAAGCGGCGGATATCTGCAACTGGAACTGAATCAAGTGCACCTGATGTACCTGCCCAGATTGAAACAATCTGATTCTCAAGTGAATAAGGTGAGTACTGACCCTGCTTAAGTAGTTCAACCATGCGCGCACCGCGCTCTAGTTGTGCCTTTGATGCAGCATCTAGATCTGAACCAAATGCAGCGAAAGCTTCAAGCTCACGGAACTGTGCAAGGTCAAGACGCAAACGGCCGGCGATCTTCTTCATCGCCTTAGTCTGAGCTGAGCCACCTACGCGAGAAACAGAGATACCAACGTTAATCGCTGGGCGAACGCCTGCGTTAAAGAGATCTGTTTCAAGGAAGCACTGTCCGTCAGTAATTGAAATTACGTTTGTAGGAATGAAAGCAGAAACGTCATTTCCCTTTGTTTCAATAATTGGTAGACCAGTCATTGAACCGCCACCGAGTTCATCGGAAAGCTTTGCACAACGCTCTAGGAGGCGTGAGTGTAAGTAGAAAACATCGCCTGGGTAGGCTTCGCGGCCTGGTGGACGACGTAGCAACAAGGACACTGAACGATATGCCTCAGCTTGCTTTGATAGATCATCAAAAACGATTAGTACGTGCTCGCCGTTATACATCCAGTGCTGACCAATTGCAGAACCTGTGTAAGGAGCTAAGTACTTGAAACCTGCTGGATCTGATGCAGGAGATGCAACGATTGTTGTGTATTCCATTGCGCCAGCTTCTTCAAGTGCACCCTTAACAGCTGCAATTGTTGAACCCTTTTGTCCGATAGCAACATAAATACATTTAACTTGCTTCTTCTTATCTCCAGTTTTCCAGTTTTCTTTCTGGTTAATAATGGTGTCAACTGCAACTGCCGTCTTACCTGTCTGGCGATCGCCAATGATTAACTGGCGCTGTCCGCGGCCAATAGCTGTCATCGCATCGATTGCCTTAATACCTGTTGCAAGAGGTTCCTTAACTGGCTGGCGCTGAACTACAGAGGGAGCCTGTAGTTCTAGTGCGCGGCGAGCGTCAGGTTTGATTTCACCTTTGCCATCAATTGGGCGACCTAGTGGATCAACAACGCGACCCAAGAAGCCATCACCAACTGGTACTGAGAGAATTTCACCAGTACGGCGTACTGATGTTCCTTCTTCAATTCCTTCGTATCCACCCAAGATAACAACACCGATTTCACGGACGTCGAGGTTGAGTGCAAGACCAAGTGTTCCATTTTCAAACTGCAATAGCTCATTGGCCATTGTTGAAGGCAGACCCTCAACACGTGCGATGCCATCGCCTGCTTGGCTAACAGTTCCCACTTCGTCACGAGCTGCAACGCCTGGATCATATGACTTAACGAAATTCGCTAAGGCGGCCTGAACTTCTGCCGGATTGATCTTTAGGTCTGCCATTTTGTTTCTCCCTTTATTTGCTTCCGACTAG
>JBEATO010000061.1:0-7730 GCA_041161945.1 Actinomycetota bacterium | reverse complement strand
TCAATAAGTGTGCGAACTTCGCGGTCAACAACAGCTGCAATATTTTCTGAATAGTCGCGTTGATGTCCATAGTCACGACCCATGAATGGCTCAGTACTTCCACCACCAAGTTTGATTGCACCAATTGCTTCAGTCATTCCATATTGGGTGACCATTGCACGGGCAAGGGCAGTTGCCTTTTCAATATCATTTGAAGCACCAGTTGATGGATCGTGAAAAATCAACTCTTCTGCGGCACGGCCACCTAATGAATATGCCAATTGGTCAAGTAGTTCATTACGAGTAGTTGAGTACTTATCTTCATCAGGTAAGACCATGGTGTAACCGAGGGCGCGACCACGAGGCATGATTGTAATTTTGTGTACCGGATCTGTATGTGGCAAAGCATGTGCAACGAGTGCGTGCCCAGCTTCGTGATAAGCCGTTACACGGCGCTCTGAATCGCTCATAAGCCTTGATTTACGCTGTGGTCCAGCCATTACGCGATCAATAGATTCATCGAGTTCTTTGTTGGTGATGAATTTCTTTTCTTCACGAGCTGTGAGCAAAGCTGCTTCGTTTAAAACATTTGCAAGATCTGCGCCAGTAAATCCTGGGGTGCGACGTGCATAATCTAGAAGCTTCACATCATCACTTAATGGTTTGCCTTTTGCGTGCACAGCAAGTATTGCTTCACGTCCTTTGAGATCTGGGCGATCAACTGCAATTTGTCGATCAAAGCGTCCTGGTCGAAGCAGCGCTGGATCTAAAACATCTGGGCGGTTAGTTGCAGCAATTAAGATAACTTTCGTATTTTCTTCAAAGCCATCCATCTCAACTAATAGTTGATTGAGTGTTTGTTCACGCTCATCATGTCCACCACCCATACCGGCACCGCGCTGGCGACCAACAGCGTCAATTTCATCAACGAAAACTATTGCTGGTGCATTCTCTTTTGCTTGATTGAAAAGATCGCGAACTCGCGCTGCACCAACACCAACAAACATCTCCACAAAATCAGAGCCAGAGATTGAATAGAAAGGAACATTTGCTTCTCCAGCAACTGCGCGGGCCAGAAGTGTCTTACCTGTTCCTGGAGGGCCAAAGAGCAAAACACCCTTTGGAATCTTTGCGCCTAGTGCGCCGTATTTATCTGGATTAGCCAGAAAATCCTTGATCTCTTCAAGTTCAGCAATAGCTTCTTCGGCGCCAGCAACATCCTTAAAGGTTGTCTTTGGAACATCGTTACTTTGCAGCTTTGCTCGTGATCGACCAAATTGAAATACCTTGTTTCCGCCTTGTGCTTGACTCATCATCCAGAAGAAAAGGAATCCGATAAGTAGGAACGGCACAATCGACATTAAGAATGAAACTAATAATGATTGTGATGGGACTTTTACATTCCAGCCCTTAGGTGGTGGATTACCCGTTAAAGCATCGATAAGTGTGGGTTCTTGGCGGGCAACGTATGAAGCCTCCACCTTTGTTGCACCCTCAATGAGAGAACCAGGCTTTAATATCAAGCGAATCTTTTGATTCTTATCAACAATCTCAGCAGATTCAACTGAAGAGCGTGCAATTGCATCTAGAGCTTGAGAAGTTTCAATCTGGGTATATCGATTTCCAGCAGCACTAATCTGACCAAAGATTGAAACACCAAGAATTGCAACAAGAATCCAGAACAGTGGTCCACGCAGTATGCGGCCAGAACGCGTTGTTGGTTTCTTAGAAGGTGCTTTGCCAGAAAAGCTCTTCTTAACAGGGCTCTTCTTCTTTGATTTTTTAGCGTCAGTCATAACTTAATAGTCTCGTTTCGTGGGGAATGAATTCTTATGAATACATGTGCTTGGCAAGCACAGCAATAAATGGAAGGTTGCGATATTTTTCATCGAAATCAAGTCCGTAACCGATTACAAAATCAGGTGGAATTTCAAATCCGACATATTTAACGTCAACATGAACTTTTGCAGCTTCAGGCTTTCGCAAGATTGAAAGAATCTCAACAGTTCCTACGCCACGTGATTCAAGATTAGATTTAAGCCAAGAGAGCGTTAAACCTGAGTCAACAATGTCTTCAACGATTAAAACATTGCGACCAGTGATGTCGCGATCTAAATCCTTAAGGATGCGAACAACTCCGCTTGATTTGGTTCCAGAACCATATGAAGAAACTGCCATCCAATCCATTTCAACGTGACGTTGTAGTGCCCGTGAAAGATCGGCAACGGCCATAACTGCGCCCTTTAAAACACCGATAAGCAGTAAATCTTTACCTGCGTAATCTTTATCAACCTGTGCAGCAAGTTCTTTAATGCGTGCCTGCAAAGCTTCTTCGGTGACAATGACGCGCTCGATATCGCCTGCGACTGCTGCTAAATCCACGGTGCTCCCTATGGTTGGTGACGTGAGAGCGAAAGTCTGCCCGAAAAACGCTCAACCTTCACACCGCCGGGTAAATGAGCGGGGCCTTGGCCATTCCACGCACAAATCAGGGCCTCAACAGCTCCCACATGCTCAGCACTCAGAGATCCTGATGGGGCGCCTTGGGCATAGACGGCTCGGCGAATAATTCGAGAGCGAATGGCTCTTGGTAGGCCCTGTAAGTAGGTGCAATCCAAATCATGGAGATCTAATCCAACAATTTCTTCTTCTGCCCATTGATCGAGTGCATCTGCATCATCTCGAAGTAGTTGGGCACTTCGCACTAGGGCATCTGAAATTCCTGGGCCAATAGTTTCCTCTAAAACAGGCAGTGCTTGTGTGCGAACGCGCACTCGTGCAAATTGTGAATCCTTGTTGTGTGGATCATTCCAAGGAGTTAAACCAATTTCATTACATACACTTTCAGTTTGCTGGCGAGTAATAGTTAGAAAAGGACGAACATATCTTCCATTGACATCTGCCATACCTGAAAGAGATCGTGTTCCTGAACCACGTGCTAACCCAAGTAAAACATTCTCGGCCTGATCGTTGTGAGTGTGGCCTAAGAAAATTGCATCGGCTTGTAAATTATCTAACGCCCCATAGCGCGCCTTGCGCGCAGATGCCTCTAAGCCTTCTGTAATTTCAACATTGACTTTAATTACAGTGCACTCAACTCCAAGTTCTCTCATTTGCTCAACAACAACGCTTGCCTGTTCAGCAGATTTATTTTGAAGTTGATGATCAATTGTTACAGCAGATAACTGCAGAGCTAACTTCTTTACTTCTTGTGAGAGTGCATAAGCAAGTGCAAGTGAATCTGCACCGCCTGAAACTGCAACAACAATGCGATCACCGGCCTCCAGTTTTTCTAGGAAGGGGCGGACTGCACTACGAATTGCTGGCAGCTGTGAACTCATGCCTTAAGACTAGACCCGACCACCAAATGGCATTAAGCCCTTAACGCTGTAGATACTTGAGAACAACAGGCCTTTGTCCTTGGAGTTGGCCTCCCACATCATGCCGTTTCCAGCGTAAATGGAGATGTGGTGGATTGTTGAGATTGTTCCCTTGTAGGAATAGAACAAGAGGTCACCTGGTACTAAATCATTGAGAGACACATGCTGTGTGTAGCCCGAATACAGCGCAGAGTTAAGGCGATCCCAATTAGGCCACCCTAGGCCTGCATATTTATATGCTGCATAAACTAAACCAGAGCAGTCAAAAGTATTTGGTCCCTCTGAGCCCCACACATATGGCTTTCGTGCAAGAACTTGCGTCTTAGCAAATGCCACAGCTTTATCTCGCTGTGCTTGTGTAGTTCTACTTGTCGAGCGCCCCTTGAAGCCAGTATTTGGCCAAACATTTTTTTGTCCAACAGTTTGTGTTGCTTGATTAGCTTGAGACTCTTCAAGCAAGGCTAGCTGCCTTTGTTGTTCTAAAGTTGTTCTCACTTTTCTAGCACTTAATAACTCCTTCATTAACGCATCTTGAACCTTTTGAAGTTTTGCAACTTCTTTAGCTTGTTCAGCTTTTGCATCATCAGCAACTTTTTTTGCGGCTTCTACTTTTTCGGTGGCAGTTTCCTGCACAACTTTTGCATCATCAGCTGCCTTTTTGGCGGCTCGGGCAATCACTTCTGCTGCTTTAAAGCGATCTAAGGCAATTGAGTTCTTAGCTCCTAAATTACTTAAGGTGCTTAATTGATCAATCAAATCTTGTGGCCCGTTTGAACTGAGTAATGGTTCGATGTCGGTCATGCTTCCACCCATGATGTAAGCATTTGTTGCCAGGCGTCCAATAGTTCGATGTGCCTCTGATACTGCTGCAGCCGTCTCTGCTGCATATTGCGCTGCTGCTCGTGCTGCTGATACCGCTACTGCTAATTCTTTTTGGGCTTTCACATAAAGAGCAGTCGCTGCATTTGCTTTTGCAGTTAAAGTTCTAAGACTTTGATTAGCTTTAGCTAATTTTGCAGCTTGTGCGTCAGCAGCTTTTTTCTTTGCAGCTTCGACTTTTTTCGCCGCTTCAATTTGAGCCAATGTTGGTTTGGGGGTCTTTGCCAGAGCCGGCGCTGTCGTGAGCGTCAGACCAAGGGCAAGAGCGAGTGAGATCGCTCGGTATTTTTTCAAGTTAAGACCTCCGGGGGAAGGACTTAAGAATAAATGGTATTCCTTAGAAAACCCTGGGTTTAGGTGCTGGTGTCTCTAATTAGCTACATCACGGCGAACGAATAGGAATGATGCAATCGCTGCCCCAACTGCGACATAGATTCCACCAACGAGAAGTGCTTGTGAATACTCAATTCCTACTGAACGCCCAGTTGGACCCCCACCACTTGCAATTGCATTGAGCTGTGCACCTGGCAACCACTTTTCCCACGAGTTTTTAACTGCGATTAATAGGTTTTCAACGATCAGCAACCATAAAACACCAAATGAAATCGCGCTAATTGGTGAGCGAAGTAGCAAGCCAAGCACCATTCCAATGGTGCCAAAGCCTATGACTGAAACTGTGACGTTTATAAAGGTTGTAAAGATTGCATGGCGGCCATCAGCGCCAAACCAAAGATCAGTTGAAACTTCGGCTCCTGGGGCCAAAATCACAGAAGCACCAATACTCACAACGGCTGATAAAACAATCATGAGCAATGCAAATAACTTCATTGCAACGAATTTGCCAAGCAAGATACGAAGGCGCCCGGGTTGGCGAACTAATAAATTACGAAGAGTTCCATAGGTGTATTCCTGCGCAGTTTGTGCGGCAAATACACAGAGGGCGATAATTCCTAAGAATCCCCCAACATTGCTAAAGCCTTGAACTCCACCTGTTGCAAGTCCTAGAACTTCGCGCCCCACCGTGCGACCGCGATCAGAGTTACCTTGTGGGGAATCAATGAGGAGAAATAGTAATGATGAAAATAATGCACTGAAGAAGACAACTGCTCCCATAGTTCCAAAAAGCAAAGTCGGGCGGCGAAGTTTGCGTAATTCTGCAAAAGCTACATTCCACATTATTTGTCACCTGTCATTTCAAAGAATGTCTCTTCCAGGTTAGGCAACTGCGGGGTGAGCTGGGACAAGGTAATTCCTGCGGTAAATGCCGCACGATTAAATTCCAGCGCCCATCCAGCAGGTCCCTGCACGTGAACTGCTCCATCACGAATAGTTGCTGGGTGACCTGCTTGTTCGGCAATTGCGAGTAACTTCACCAAGTCATTTTCACTCGCACCCTTGGCGATAATCACTGGTTGTTGACTCAGCATCAAATCAGTCATTTTTCCGGTAAAAACTACTTCACCTTTACGAAGCATTACTAAGTAATCACTTATTAATTCAAGCTCTGAAAGTAAGTGAGAAGAGACAAATACTGATGTTCCATCATTAGCTAAAGAGCGAAGTAGTGCACGCACTTCTTGAATGCCCTCTGGATCTAAACCATTTGTTGGCTCATCTAGCATTAGCAACTTTGGATTAGGTAATAATGCAGCTGCAATACCTAAACGCTGCTTCATTCCTAATGAATATGTCTTGAACTTAGATTTCCCACGATCGCCTAAACCAACTTGTTCCAATAAACCTTGCACTCGATCTGTTGAAAATCCACCTAAAGTTGCCAATACATTCAAATTTTCTTTTCCACTCAATGCTGGATAGAAAGCAGGTCCTTCAATCATTGCGCCAACGCGAGGTAAATATTTCTCGGGGTGCTTAATTGATTCGCCCAAGATTTCGCCTGTGCCTCCAGTGGGAGTAATAAGTCCAAGGAGCATGCGCATTGTGGTTGTCTTGCCCGAGCCATTAGGCCCAACAAAGCCACAAATGGTTCCAAGAGGAACTTCAAAGGTGGCATGGGAGACGGCTACTTGGTCCCCGTATTTCTTGCTTAAATCTGTAACTGAGATTGCCGTATTGGACATGGGTGCAATCCTGCCATATTAATCAAGGCACAGTTAATTACTTGTTAATACTTTATCAACGAGCCTAAAATTTGAGATTAAGAGCCAGATCTTCCACATATGCTCAAACACTGAGCTGAGCAGCCACAAGGACCACTGATAGCAAACTTAAGTAAGTGATCGACCACTGAAATATCTTGGCGGCAGTCTTTACGTAGTTTTCAGATCCTTCTTTTAATGCAATTAACTCACGGGCAAAGACAAGACCTAATAGGACTGTTACAACCATTGACCATAAAGGAAGTCCTGCAGAAACAATCAGCCAGATAGAACTAGCAATCATCATGATTGTGTGGAACCACATCTCTTTGTGGACTCGAGCCTTGGTTGCGACCACAGGAAGCATCGGAATACCAGCAGCTGAATAATCATCTTTGTATTTAATTGCTAGCGCCCAAAAATGTGGTGGTGTCCAAAAAAAGATAACCATAAAGAATGCAAGTGCAGTCATTGAAAGTGAGTTAGTTACTGCAGACCAACCAATAAGTACAGGCATGCATCCTGCCACTCCACCCCAAACAATATTTTGTGAGGTTCTCTGCTTCAGTGCCATTGTGTAAACAAGAACATAAAAAACGATTGCTATTAGAGTTAATAAAGTTGCAAGTGGGGTTGTGAATACCCAAAACATGATTAAAGAAAGAACGCCTATTACTGTGGCAAATATTGCTGCATTTGTTTTGCTAATCACTCCAGTAACAATTGGTCGCTTTGAAGTGCGCTCCATTAATTTATCGATATCACTTTCAATGACCATGTTAAAAGCGTTGGCACTTCCAGCAGCTAATGTTCCAGCAAAAATTGTGGCTGCAACCAGGGAAAATGATGGAAGGCCTTTGACAGCCAAAATCATTGCGGGCAAAGTAGAGACTAGGAGCAGTTCAACCACTCGAAGCTTCATTAGATCGAGGTAGCCCCGCATAACTGTGCTCACTGCCTTAGATTAACTCAGTAACCCCGTGCATTCTTCCCAGTTTCTTCTCAGCCTCAGCAACTTCTCCTGGGGTTACTAACCCACTCGCAAGAGAGCCTCTGGGTAGGGGAGATGAAGGCGACGACGATTAAGTGATTACCATTACAGTTAGTGAATGCGCCGCAGCTTTTTGGCAGTTCTATTAATAACTTCACTAGGTGTCATTGCAACACCAGCACAAAGTGAGGTTGTCTCTGCTGATACCAAGATGTCACTTGTCAAAACCATTACTGGCAATATTTCACCTAAGTCAGTTCGATCCTCCGGTAGCGGGCTAGTAAGTGCTCACAACATGATGTACAGACACAGCGTCACGATTTATGATGCAAATACTTTTGAGCTCGTTAGTACGGTGCCAGACTCTGTTCAACTCTCTAAATATGGGTATTCCAAGTACTC
>JBEATO010000019.1:0-2916 GCA_041161945.1 Actinomycetota bacterium | reverse complement strand
CACTTTCAGCTAACTCTTTTACTGGATCAGAGCCGGCAACAATTCCACACCCAGCAAAAATTCGAATTGAATCACCTTTTATCTGACCACAACGAAGTGCAATACCTAATTCGCCATCTCCAGCGGCATCTATCCAACCGACTGGGCCTGCATAACGCCCACGAGAGATTGCTTCAATTTCACTAATAAGAGCCGCAGCTTTGGGTCTTGGTGTTCCACACACCGCAGCCGAAGGATGAAGTTGTTCCAAGATTGTGAAGGCATCAACATGGGCCAAAGTTTCAGCAAGTGCCCCAGTCACATCAGTTGCAAGGTGCATAACATTTGCTAAGTGCAAAACAAATGGAGATTCAGGAACGTTGATGGATGTGCAGAAAGGTTCAATGGCATCTGCAACAGAGCGAACTGCATATTCATGCTCTTCTAAATCTTTAGATGAACGGGCAAGGGAGGCAGCAAGTGCTAAATCTCGCTCATCATCACCAGTCTTGCTAATAGTTCCGGCTAATACTCGTGAAGTGACCATTCTCTTTGTTAAACGCAAAAGTAATTCAGGAGTTGCTCCCACTAATCCAGCCACAGCGAAGTTCCATGTTGAAGGATATTCAGCGGCTAATGTGTTCAAGATAGAGCGGGCATCGATTGCACTGGGTGAAGTGCCAAGAACATCGCGAGCTAGAACAACTTTATCTAGCTCATTGTTATGAATGCGATCAACAGCAGTTTGCACCCATGATTTCCAGGCTTGATCGCTACTTTCATTAACTTCCCACGTGATAGAAGTTCTAGGTGGAGTTGGTTTTGCCGCGCTCAGAACTGGTTGCGGGTCAGAACCAATCCAAGTTATCCAGGATTTATCGCCCTTTTTACCCACAATTACCTTAGGAATAACAAGGACAGAGACATCATCTGGAGAAAAAGAAAATGAAGAGAAAAGAACTGGTCCTGTGCCGTTTCCGTGCACAGTGTTTGTCACTGCAAATGTCTCTAACTGTTTTTGCCACCAATGTCTGGCATCTGCAAATCTATGCGGCCCACTAACAGTTGTAGTTGCATGAACGCCCCAACCAACTAAACCTTCACCGCCTCTAACCCAGGCAGATGGCTGCGAATCTGGAAGTAAATCCAGTAATGGCAGGTGATCGCCAAGGCGGGTGGTTGTAACAGGAGTGAGGGAAGTCATAAGAGTGGCTCTGCTTAATTGCGCTTTCGGTTAACAGCTCGCCACAGTATTGGCAAAGATGTTCCAGCGATAATGATCTTTAGTGCTTCACCAACAATAAATGGTGTTAGCCCTGCATTTATTGTCCAACTCCAGCTTTGGCCGGTGAATTGATGCAACCACAAAAGTCCAAAAGTAAAAGTAGTCAGTGTTCCAAGTAGCATTGATGGAAGCGCGGTTACAAACTTTTGATCTAAACGCTTTTGTGCAAGTAAACCTAAAAGAAATGTTGAAACAAGCATTCCTACTAAATAGCCACCAGTTGCACCAACAACTTTTTCAATTCCATAACTTTGTCCAGCAAATACTGGAGCCCCAGCAATTCCTGCTAAGAGGTATGTCGCAAAAGTTGCAAAGCCAAGTGATGCGCCATATGTGGTTCCAACTAAAAGAACGCCAAGAGTTTGACCAGTAACAGGAACAGGAGATCCCGGAACTGGAATTGCAATTTGGGCGAGCGCAGCAAGGAAAAACACGCCTCCAACAACGAGGACGCTATTGCTGAGGGCACTTGTTCGTGGCAGGACAACAGTTCGCAGGGATGTGGCTGGAAATGACATGTGCGACCTTTCGCGTGCGCTGAGTTGTGGATGAGCCTACTTCAAGGGAGAATACGGCTATGTCGCGCGCTAATTTGAGCAAAGATCCAGATGAAGTAGCTGCGATGTTTGATGGCGTGGCCAAGCGCTATGACCTGGTCAACGATTTATTGAGTTTGGGCCGGACTAAGGCCTGGCGCAAGGCGGCAACCAAGATCATCGCCCCAGCCCCAGGAATGCAGATCCTTGATTTAGCTGCTGGCCCAGGCTCTTCCTCTGAACCTCTTCATAAAGCAGGGGCCACAGTCTTTGCCACTGATTTCTCCGAAGGCATGCTGGCCGTGGGCCGCAAAAGCCGCCCCTACCTAAACTTTTCAAAGGCCGATGCCCTCAATCTGCCCTTTGAGGACAATCGATTTGATGTTGTGACCATCTCCTATGGCCTTCGAAACACCGTGGATTACCCCAAGGCGCTCGCAGAGGCCCGTCGCGTGACCAAGCTAGGCGGACGCATGGTCGTGGTCGAGTTCAGCCATCCAACCTGGCGCCCATTTCGCACCATCTATACCGAGTATTTGATGAAGGCTCTGCCAGTTATTGCCCGCAGGACCTCATCCAACCCAGATGCTTATGTCTATCTGGCTGAATCCATCCGGGCCTGGCCAGATCAAAAAGGCCTAGCCGCTGCGATGGAAAAGGCGGGATGGGGCCAAATCAGCTGGAAAAACCTCACCGGCGGGGTTGTTGCAGTTCACAGCGGGATAAAGGAGTAGCGGTCATTGGCATTAGTCAATGAACTCTAAGATTTCACCGTGCCTTCGACATCTAATCCATACGTGCCAATTCTGGTGCTTGGGGCTATCGGCTTTGGCTTTGCAATCTTTTCAATTGCGGCCGGAGCTCTGACAGGTCCAAAGCGCTATAACCGCGCAAAGTTAGATGCTTATGAATGTGGAATTGAACCTTCTCCTCAAGCTGCTGAAGGTGGCCGTTTTCCAGTTAAGTATTTCTTAACTGCCATGCTTTTTATCATTTTTGATATTGAAATTGTTTTCCTTTATCCATGGGCAGTCTCATTTGATGCACTTGGTCTCTTTGGCTTAATTGAAATGGCTATCTTCATTGGAACAGTCTTTGTTGCATATGCATATGTGT
>JBEATO010000140.1:0-3647 GCA_041161945.1 Actinomycetota bacterium | reverse complement strand
TTTGATATTGAAATTGTTTTCCTTTATCCATGGGCAGTCTCATTTGATGCACTTGGTCTCTTTGGCTTAATTGAAATGGCTATCTTCATTGGAACAGTCTTTGTTGCATATGCATATGTGTGGCGACGCGGTGGATTGGAATGGGATTAAAAAATGGGTCTTGAAGAGAAAATCCCAAGTGGTTTTGTTTTAACAACAGTTGAAAAACTAGCTGGCTACATGCGCAAAAACTCTTTGTGGCCTGCAACCTTCGGTCTTGCTTGCTGTGCTATTGAAATGATGGCAGTGGGTTCAGCAGCTAAATACGATATTTCACGCTTTGGTATGGAAGTTTTCCGCGCATCCCCTCGTCAAGCAGATTTAATGATTGTTGCTGGACGTGTTTCAAACAAGATGGCACCAGTGCTTCGCCAGATTTATGATCAAATGGCAGCGCCTAAGTGGGTTATTGCGATGGGTGCTTGTGCATCTTCAGGTGGAATGTTTAACAACTACGCAATCGTGCAAGGTGTTGATCACGTAGTTCCAGTTGATATCTATCTTCCAGGTTGCCCACCACGTCCTGAGATGTTGATGGATGCGATTTTGAAGCTTCACTCAAAGATTTATGATGAAAAACTAGGTTCAAACCGTGCCGAGATCATTAAGGAAGTTGAACTTGCTGC
Organism: Actinomycetota bacterium; assembly: GCA_041161945.1. Classification (GTDB taxonomy): domain Bacteria; phylum Actinomycetota; class Actinomycetes; order Nanopelagicales; family Nanopelagicaceae; genus Planktophila. The sequence goes on along the minus strand of JBEATO010000140.1, from coordinate 2,982 downwards.
AATGAATGCAAAGCCAACTATTGAGATGAAGGGTCTGCTGGCATAAATGAGCGACCAAGGAATGTTTGGTGCTCCAGGCACTGGCGACACATCTGGCTATGGCGGCTTAGTCCGCACAGCTGCTTCCACAGGCTCATCTGAGCGTCCTTACGGTGGATATTTTGATGAAGTAGCCGATGATTTAGAGCGCGCATATCCATTATTTTCTGAGGCAATTGAACGCGTTGTTGTTGATCGCGGTGAATTAACTCTGCATGTGAAGCGCGAAAAGCTGGTGGAAGTTTCTAAGATTTTGCGTGACTCACTTAAGTTTGAAATGTGCATGGGTGTTTCTGGAGTTAACTACCCAGCAGATTCAGGCCGTGAACTACACGCTGTTTATCCTTTGCTTTCACTCACAAATAACCGTCGAATTCGCCTTGAAGTTTCAGTGCCTGATGCAGATGCTCATATTCCATCTGTGGTTGAAGTGTGGGCGGGAAATAACTGGCATGAGCGCGAGGTTTTCGACATGTTCGGAATCATTTTTGATGGTCACCCAGGATTAACTCGTATTTTGATGCCAGATGATTGGCAAGGACATCCACAACGTAAAGATTATGCACTCGGTGGTATTCCAGTTGAGTACAAAGGTGCAACGACTCCTCCTCCTAATGAGCGTAGGAGTTACAAATGACAACATTTGATCCATACGCACCTTCCAGAGATACAACTGAAGGAACTGTTTATTCTGTTACTGGTGGCGATTGGGATTCACTGGTCCAAGAAATCGGTTCAACTAAGGAAGAGCGCGTTGTTGTAAACATGGGTCCACAGCACCCATCAACACACGGTGTGCTGCGTTTAGTTCTAGAACTAGAGGGCGAAACAGTCACTGAAGCTCGCGCTGGAATTGGCTACCTACACACAGGTATTGAAAAGAACATGGAATATCGCTCTTGGACTCAGGGCACAACTTTCGTCACTCGTATGGATTACCTAGCTCCGCTGTTTAACGAAACTGCTTATTGCTTAGCTGTTGAAAAGCTTTTGGGAATCACACAAGATGTTCCAGAGCGTGCCAGCGTTATCCGCGTCATGATGATGGAGCTCAACCGCATCTCTTCTCACATGGTTGCCCTCGGCACAGGAGCCCTTGAATTAGGTGCTATTTCACCTATGTTCTTTGCTTTCCGTGAGCGCGAAACAGTCCTAGATATCTTTGAAATGATTTCGGGTCTTCGCATGAATATGGCGTATGTGCGCCCAGGTGGAGTTGCCCAAGATCTTCCTGCAGGTGCAATTCCAAAGATTCGTGATGCCGTCAAGCTCATGCGCAAGAACTTTAAAGACAACACAACTTTGCTTGTCGGTAATTCAATTTGGATGAAGCGCACACAAGGTATTGGTTATTTAGATCTAGCGGGCTGCACCACTCTTGGCATCACTGGTCCAGTACTTCGTTCAACTGGTTTGCCTTGGGATCTGCGCAAGATGCAACCATATTGTGGGTATGAAAACTACAACTTTGATGTAATCACTGCAGACACATGCGATGTTTATGGTCGCTTCTTAATCCGTATGAATGAACTTGAGCAATCCCTTCGCATTGTTGAACAAGCACTAGATAAGTTGGAAAAACTAGAAGGTGCACCAGTGATGGTTGCAGATAAGAAGATAGCTTGGCCAGCACAGCTTGCAATGGGTGGCGATGGACTTGGTAACTCTCTCAATCACATCCGCGAAATTATGGGAACATCAATGGAGTCATTGATTCACCACTTCAAGTTAGTTACCGAAGGTTTCCACGTTCCTGCAGGTCAGGTGTATGTGGCAATTGAATCTCCACGCGGTGAGCTTGGTGCACAAGTTGTCTCTGACGGTGGAACTAAGCCTTATCGCATGCACTTTCGCGAACCATCATTTAATAACTTGCAAGCAACTTCTGCGATGAGTGAAGGCGGCATGGTCGCCGACATCATTGGCGCTGTTGCCTCTATCGATCCAGTTATGGGAGGCGTTGACCGCTAATGGCATTCTCAAATGAAGATCTAGCAATCATGGAAACTATTATTAAGCGTTATCCACGTCCTCGTTCTGCAATCATGCCACTGCTGCACTTTGTTCAATCACGTGCGGGTTATGTGACAAATGAAGGCATTGAAATCATTGCCCAGCAGTTAGATCTTGCAGCAGCTGAAGTCACTGCTGTGTCTACGTTTTATACCCAATACAAGCCAACTCCAGTAGGTGAGTACCACGTGGGTGTTTGCACAAATACTTTGTGCGCCATCATGGGTGGGGACGAAATCATGGGTGCCCTTAAAGATCACCTTGGAATTGAAAATGATGGTGTTACATCTGATGGCAAAGTCTCACTTGAGCACATTGAGTGCAACGCTGCATGTGATTACGCACCAGTGGTTATGGCTAACTGGGAGTTCTATGACAACCAGACTGTTCAATCTGCCAAGGATTTAGTTGATTCAATGCGCGCTGGAAATCCAAAGCCACCAACACGTGGTCCAAATACTTTGGTCACATGGAAGCAAGCCTCTGAAGTTCTTGCAGGATTAAATGATGGAAGAGCAAATGAAGGCGTTCAAGCTGGTGGACCAACACTTCTTGGTTTGAAAATCGCAAAAGGAGAGACTAAGTAAATGACTAAGTTAACTCCAGTTCTTTCTGCGCATTGGGATGAAAAAGATTCATTCACAATTGAAGGCTATAAGCGTCACGGTGGTTACACCGCATCAGCTAAAGCACTTGCCATGGATCCAGATGCCATTATTCAACTTGTAAAAGACTCAGGGTTACGTGGTCGCGGCGGCGCAGGTTTCCCAACTGGCATGAAGTGGGGATTTATTCCACAGGGCGATAACAGAGAGCACTACTTAGTTGTTAACGCCGATGAATCAGAGCCAGGAACATGTAAGGACACGCCATTGTTGATGGCAAACCCACACGTTCTCATCGAAGGCTGCATCATCGCTTGTCACGCAA
>JBEATO010000130.1:0-5658 GCA_041161945.1 Actinomycetota bacterium | reverse complement strand
AACTTTGAGGCAAGTGCCACTGCATTGGGATGGGCATAAAAATTACTCACATGGCTCAACTGTGCAATCTGCTTGCTGACAGCTTTCACTATGGCTGGGTGTGCATGTCCCAGAACGCTGGTTGCTATCCCACCAAGGAAATCCAAATACTGCTTTCCATCGGCATCCGTGACAACGATTCCTTTGCCCTTAACTAAAGCAAGAGTTGGCACACCATAATTGTTTTGTGTGGTGTTTTTCCACCCCTTGATCAAATCTGCGTTTTTCATGCAACCACCAGCGTTCCACCTTTACTCAGCAATGCATCTGCAAAACTATGAGGATCTGTTCCATCGATAATACGAACCGCCTTAGCACCACCTGTAATTGCATCTAGTGCCGCCTGGACCTTTGGTGCCATGCCTTGGGCAAAACTGCCCTTAATCTCATTGAGCTCATGCGCATCTATTGCATCAATCAAAGATGATTCATCTGGCCAGTTTCGATAAATACCTGCGACATCGGTCATGATGATTAATGCAGAAGCATCTAAAGCCCCGGCTATAGCTGCTGCAGCTAAATCAGCATTCACATTCAAGCCCGCCTTGTTTTCATCACTACTGATCGGTGCAACAACAGGAACTATTCCTTTATCTACAAGTGCTAATAAATCTGCGGTATCCACACCCACAACATCGCCCACCTGACCTAAATCAGCGGCTGTCCCATCAACTAAAGTTACTTTCTTTTTCGCAATAAGTGTCGGAAGTGTTCGGCCTGACATTGCTTGGGCTTTTATGCCACCTTGTTCAAGTGTTTGTGCAACCTTTGGTCCAACTTCATTGGCCAAAACTCTTTCTACAACTTCAAAAATCTCTGGAGTCGTAAAACGAAAACCTCCAACAAAAGAGCTTTCAATCCCTTTGGCTTTAAGCGCGGCATCGATTTGTGGCCCACCGCCATGAACAACAACGACAGATTCACCTGTGGCTTGTGCAGCAGCTATGGCTTGGGCAAAGGCTCCGTTTTCATCCTTCATTGCATGTCCACCAAACTTAACGACGATCATGTTGAATACGCCGAGTTCTCATGAACATAATCATGGGAAAGATCATTGGTCATAACCGTTGCACTTGCTTTCCCGACTTTAAGGTCAATGACGATTTCCACTAAACGATTACTAAAGTCCACCGCGCTTTTGTTCGCATCTGGTGCACTATTTGAGCAAACTTGGATGCCATTTAGACTCACATCAATCGTCAACGGATCCATGTGGGCATCAGCTGTTCCAACGGCAGCCAAAACTCTTCCCCAGTTTGGATCTCCACCAAATATGGCAGCCTTGAGTAAATTGTTTCGAGCGCACGCTCTTGCCACTTCAACTGCATCGCTCTCAGTCATTGCGTTATTGACGGTGATTGCAACAGACTTTGTAGATCCTTCTGCATCTTCAATAAGTTGAGAGGATAAAGACCCACACACATTCATCAGTAAATCTTCTAACTCTACATCCGATAGAGATTGTCCAGAAGCACCCGATGCCATGAACAGCACTGTGTCATTTGTTGAGGTACAGCCATCTGAATCAATACGGTTATAGGTGCGATCTGTCACCTTTGCAAATATCGCAGATGCATTTTCACTTACTAGTCCATCGGTCATGACAACTGAAAGCATCGTTGCTAATGCTGGTGCAAGCATCCCAGCACCTTTAGCTATTCCCGCTACCTGCACACTACCCAAAGCGGCTTGTGCGATCTTTGGTACAGAATCTGTGGTCATAATTGCCTGAGCACACTCTTGCAAGGATTCCGTACTCAAACCTGGTGCAATCTTTTCTAACCCTGCAACAATCTTTTCAATTGGTAGTAACTCACCAATAAGGCCAGTTGAGCAGACCACCACTTCGCCTGAAGAAACATTGAGCAGTTCTCCAACTTTCTCTGCCGTCTTATGTGTATCGGCAAAGCCTTGTGGTCCTGTGCAAGCATTTGCGCCACCGGAATTGAGAACCACAGCGCGAACTACTTGTCCTTTAACTACTTGGCGACTCCAGATAACTGGAGCTGCAACAACTTTGTTTGATGTAAAGACCGCAGTACCAAAAAAGGAGGGCCCTGTGTTTGAAATCAGGGTTAAATCCAAAGCCCCAGTGCTTTTTAGCCCAGCAACACATGCCGCACCAACAAAACCTTGAGGCAGCTTCATGCGCCTAAACCATCAGTTGATAGACCAGAGCCTTCATGAAACCCAGTAATGATGTTTGCATTTTGAATCGCTTGGCTGGCTGCACCTTTACCTAAATTATCAAGTGCAACGCTTATGACTAGACGGTTAGTGTGCTCATCAACTGCGACCTGTATTTGAACCTTGTTAGAGCCTGTGACAGATCCTGTCTTAGGCATTTGCCCGAGTGGCAGAACGTCCACAAAGTATTCATTGGAATAGTGCTTTGAAAAGAGATCATGAGCTGCCTGTGAATTCATAGGCTTGTTCAGCTTGGCCGTAATTGTTGCAAGGATGCCACGAGGCATTGGAGCTAGTATTGGAGTGAAAGAGATCTTTACAGGTTTTTGTGCAATTGCAGAGACCGCTTGCTCAATCTCAGGTGTGTGCTGGTGTACTCCCCCGAATTTGTAAGAAGTCAGAGAACCCATTACTTCACTTGCAATCAAGTTGATTTTTGCGCTTCTACCCGCCCCTGTCGTTCCAGATGCAGCAACTACTACGACATCACTCACATCAACATGATCGACCGCTGGCGCTATCCCTAAAGTAATTGCCGTTGCATAGCAACCTGGATTAGCAACTCTGCTCTCTTTAGCAATAGCGGCACGTTGCCCAGCAGATAGTTCAGGCAATCCATAGACCCAAGCACCAGCATGAGCTCCCCCATAGTATTTTTCCCACGCAGAGGCATCTTCTAATCTGTAATCCGCACCTAGATCCACGATTTTTGCCGTCGTTGAAATCTTTTTGATCAGTGATGCTGACTCACCATGAGGCAGCGCGATAAAAACTAATGCGATATCTGAAAAATCTATCCCTGAAACAGCCAAAAACTTCTCGCCATTGTGAGTTGTTAGGTGTGGATGGACGGATGTGACTAGCTCACCTGCATTTGAATGAGCACTTATGGCAGTGACTTGAAAATGAGGATGGACTGCTAACAACCGTAGGAGTTCTCCCCCGGCATAGCCACTTGCACCGATGACCGCTGTTTTCATGAACCTAGGATATAGCGAGGTCGATATTTATGCAAACACATGCATATTTATGCGGTTCGGACTACTGCCCCACACTTCTTGGCCGCCACTGCTGTAGCTGCCTCACGCATTGCCGATACTTCATCACCAGTTAGCGTGCGATCTGGTGCTCGAAAGACCAGAGTGAAAGCCAGCGAAATCTTGCCATCACCAATTTTGTCGTAGCGATCAAAGAGTGAAATGGATTCGAGTAAATCTCCAGCGCCTTGGGTCAACGCCGCTTGAACTTCGGCCGCAGTCACCTTCTCATCCACAATCAATGCCACATCTTGCAAAGCCGCCGGCATTGTTCCCACTCTCGTTGGTCGAACCAACGTGGAATCCGGTAGAGCGCTCAAACCAACGGCAAATGCCACGCTCCGCTCTGGCAATCCATACTTGGCGATAATTCGTGGATGAAGTTCACCGGCATGTGCGACAGCTTTACCATCAACAATTAATTCAGCACAGCGTCCTGGGTGCCAAGGCGCAAAATCTGAGCGCTTGATACTCCATTCAAGATTACACAGAGCTAGAATATCTTGAGCATATTCAATTGCATCATGCCAAGTGTAAGCACGGGCTTTACCTTGCCAATTCTCATTCTCTACTTTGCCCACCAATAATCCAGCAACGTGATAGGCCTGTGGTGGCACAGATGCAAAAATCTCTTCAATGACCTTTTGAGACGGGCGCTTAGCCAAATCTGGCGAAATGGCGGGTACCAATTTCTGTGGACTACGGAAAATCGATCCCATTTCAAAGATTGCAAAGTCTTTAGCGCCACGACTGATATTGCGCTGTGCAACTTCAATTAATCCAGGAACTAGATGAACTCGCATTAATGGGAACTCTTCAGACATTGGATTTGCAATTGCATAAGTCGCAGCACGCTCTCCAACAAAGCCCATTGCATCAATAGTTTCTTGGTTTGTGAAGGGGAATGTTTGAACTTCGGCTAATCCACGGCTAGCTAACATCGTGGCAACTGCTCTACGACGCTTTTGTGTCGAGGTGAGTGATGCGTGTAATGGACGAGGTGGCAAGATAGAAGGAATCTTGTCGTAACCAATCATGCGTGCCACTTCTTCAGTAAAGTCAGCAATACCCAATAGATCTGCGCGCCATGACGGTGGATCAATTGCCCAGCTCTTCTCATCCACATCACAGCCAACAAGGCGAAGGATGCGTGCAACTTCAGCGTTTGGAACCTCAAAGCCCAGAATCTTCGAAATATAAGTGGGATCGATCTTCACGACAGGGGCATAAACAGGCTCTCCTGCAACCACTGTTGCCACATGCACCGCTGAGCTGTGGGCCGTTAACAATTGAACAAATCGCGCTGATGCAAATTCAGCAAGTGATGGATCGACGCTTCGCTCTAAACGCCTTGATGCCTCTGAAGAGAGCTTATGTCTGCGTGAATTCTTTGCAATACATACTGGATCAAATCGAACGGCTTCTAGTGCAATATCCGTTGTGGTTTGTGTGATCTCTGAAGAAAGCCCACCCATGGTTCCTGCAAGGGCTAATGGTTGATCATCATCACAGACCATCAAATCATCTGGATCCAACGTGCGCTCTTGCCCATCTAATGTGACAAATTTTTGTGCCTTACCAGCACGCTTAATGGTTAAGCCGCCTTTAATCTTTGACTTATCAAAAGCATGTAATGGTTGGCCAAGTTCCAACATGACATAGTTTGTAACATCCACAACAAGTGAAATTGAACGCATACCCATCTTTTCAATACGACGGCGCATCCATAGCGGTGTTGTAGCTTTAGTGTCAAAGTTAGACATAGTGCGAAGGTAGAAAACTGAGGCCGAACTCTTATCCTCAATCTTCGCACTCACGCCTTTGCCAGTCTCCGCAAACTTTAAAGAACGCAACACCTCAACAGGATCGGTGAATGTGAGACCAAGTGAGCCTGCGACCTCGCGGGCAATGCCTCGAATACTCAGCGCATAACCGCGATCAGGGTTAACTGCCACATCAAAGATCACATCGTTAATCTGCAAACCTTCGATTGCATCTGCGCCAATCTTTGCATCTGCTTCTGAGAAAACCATAATGCCCGCATGCTCATCGCTGATGCCAAGCTCACGAGCAGAACAAATCATTCCATTAGAGGTTTTGCCGTAAGTCTCACGTGCTCCGATTGCAAAATTACCAGGCAGCACTGCCCCTGGAAGAGCGGCAACGATCATGTCCCCCACTGCAAAGTTTGTAGCACCGCAGATCACATAGCGAGTTTCCTTCTCGCCACAATCCAATCCCACATAGCGAATTGGCTTTTTGTGTTCAGTTAACTCTTCAATTGAAAGTACTTTGGCAAACTTAAGTGGACCAGTTAAATCTGAGCCCTGGTAGATGATTTCTTCAACTTCAAAGCCAACACGAATGAGGCCATCAGAGATTTCATCAGCACTGA
>JBEATO010000065.1:0-15725 GCA_041161945.1 Actinomycetota bacterium | reverse complement strand
TCCTGTTTAGAACTAAAAAAGGTGTGTTTGCATATTCGGCAATTTGTACACACCAGGGCTGCACAGTCAGTTACTCAACTTCTAGCAAGACATTAAAGTGCCCTTGCCATGGAGCAGAATTTGATCCCAACAAATCTGGACAAGTAGTCAATGGTCCAGCAGAAACCCCGTTGGGTAAAGTCAAGGTTGCGGTTAAAGGCGCTTGGGTAATTCTCGCTTAAAACAATCAGCCGATACTCAGGAAACTTTAAGAGAGAATTTATACCCTTGCAGTACATGAATAACTATGGAAAAAAAGGGAAGATTATGAAGTCGACCATTGTAAAAGTTGGTGTTGGATTTCTATTAGGTGCAACTGCCATTGGTGGGGTTGCAACCGCAGCTAATTCTGAACCAATTGGGGTTAAAGCCTGTGTTGATAAGAAGACACAAGTTATGTATTTGGCTGCTAATGACAAATGCATCTCATCACGCACTTTGGTCTCACTAGGCGCTTCTTCAATTGATGTCAAGTCAATTGCTGCGCTAGTTACACCTTCAGTTGTTTCTATTAAAGTCACTGCACCGTCTGGTTCAGGCTCTGGCTCAGGGTCAATCTATAAAACTAGTGCAACTTCTTCATTCATCATCACCAATAACCATGTTGTTGAGGCAGCGGCAACTAGTGGATCAATACTTGTCGAATTCATCAATGGCGACACAATTGCCGCAACTATTGTTGGACGTGATTCTAATTATGATTTAGCTGTTCTCAAAGTTGAAAAGGGTAATCTTCCAACTATAAAGATCGGTAACTCTTCCAACATAAGTGTTGGAGATCCGGTTGTAGCAATTGGTTCACCGCTTGGCCTTGCAAGTACAGTGACTAGCGGAATCATTTCAGCTAAGAATCGTCCAGTAACAACTGGTACCTCAGGAGCTGAGTCATATGTGAATGCGATTCAAACAGATGCTGCAATTAACCCAGGTAATTCTGGGGGAGCACTTCTTGACTCTGCTGGTCGAATCATTGGAGTTAATTCAGCAATCGCAACGCTATCTAGCGGAGGAGTTTCTGGAAGCATCGGGCTTGGATTCTCAATTCCTATCAATGAGGCTAAGCGCGTAATTGATGAATTAATTGCTACAGGTAAATCAACGCGACCAGTTTTGGGAATCTTCTTCGACACTACATATACAGGTGTTGGAGCCAAGATTTCTAGGTTAAGTCCGGGCGACCCAGCAGAAAAAGCTGGTATCCCTGCTGGTTCAATCATTAAATCTATTGATGGCGTGAAAATCGCTGATCAGGTGGGAGCAATAGTTCGAATTCGTTCCTATGCACCCGGAGCCACTGTCACGGTAGTGGTTGAACTTCCAAGCGGGATGACACAGAGTTTCAAGGTTGTTCTTGGTTCTGCGCCATCTAATTAAAGCCAGCATCGAATAATCTCGTAACGCAGACGCAATAGGGTCAGGGTATTCTTTACCTATGGCCCTATTTCGTCTCAGCGTTTCACTTCCAGATCGCCCTGGTTCACTTGGATTACTGGCATCTGCAATCGGTGCTGCCGGCGGAGATATTCGTGGATTAGTCGTCCTTAAATCTGAAGATGGACGCGGTTATGACGACATTACTGTTGCTGTGCCTGGAAGTGATCCCACAGATTTACTCAATGTTTTAGGTGCAATTGGCGGAGTAGAAGTAGTTTCAATTACCCCCGTTGAATAACCTCAGCGCCTTGGCTTGGAAGTGAAGTAAAAAAGCGTGGTGCTTTAAATCGATTATCAGAAAAAGCCTTCTCAACAGCTGCAATGGTCTCTGTTGTGTGTGAAGCCTTAATCAACGCAATTGCACTTCCGCCAAATCCACCGCCGACCATGCGCGCACCTAGTGCTCCTGCAGCTAAGGATGCATCCACAGCGCAATTGAGTTCTGGGCATGAGACGTTGTAATCATCGCGAAGTGAAGCATGAGATTGATTGAGTAATAGCCCAAGAGATGCGAAGTCCTTCTTCTCAAGTACTTCTACGGCATCCATCACGCGCTTCATCTCAGTAACTGCATGACGAGCTCTCATGAATTCAGTTTCAGAGAGCAGATTATGTGAGGAGGCCAGTTGATCAATTGAGAGCTCGCGCAAAGAGGGGATACCCAACTTAGCGACAACAGATTCACAGGATGCTCGGCGCTCGGCGTAACCACCATCGGTAAGAGAGTGGTGGGCTTGTGTGTCGATGATGAGGAGTTCAAGGCCACTAGATGCGACATCAAATGCAATATGTCTAGTTGATAGATCACGACAATCTAAGAGCAGAGCTGAACCAGAGTGAGCCATGAGTGAAACAGATTGATCCATGATTCCGCATGGCACACCTACATATTCATTTTCTGCTCTTTGAGTCAGGCGTGCTAAATCTTCCAGAGAATTTCCTAGAGAAAAAAGATGATTGAGCGCAGTTGCAACACTGCACTCAAGGGCAGCAGATGATGAAAGGCCGGCTCCAAGTGGAACATGGCCATCAATCATGATGTCTATGCCACTAGTTATTCCAAGTGACCAGATAACACCGAATGGATAGCGCTCCCATTCACCTTTTAATCCAGGCTTAATTGCATCCAGATTCTGTTCTACTACTTTGTTTCTGCGCTGCATGGAGGTGATGCGCACTTTGCGATCATTTCTCATACGAATAGCTGCAAAAGTTCTATCTTTAATGGCAAAGGGGAGGACAAAACCATCGCTGTAGTCGATGTGTTCTCCAATTAAGTTCACTCGACCAGGAGCTGCCGCGATGATGTCTGGGGCAGCACCAAATGCCTGCACAAATCTCTTATCAATATTTGGCATCAGTGGCCTAACTAAAAGCTGCCAAGGTATCGGCAACCATGTCTTCAATTCCTCTTGTTGGAACCCATCCAAGCTTGGTTTTTGCTTTATTGATATCTGCAATTAGAACTGCAGGATCTCCGGCGCGACGAGGTGAATCAATTGTTGGAATCTGATGCCCTGCAGCCTTTGATGCTGCCGCGACAACTTCTCGCACTGAATACCCATCACCGCTACCCAAGTTATAGATCTCATGCACACCAGCCGTGAGGGTTTCTAAAGCTTTAATGTGAGCATCAATTAAATCAACTACGTGCACATAGTCGCGCACACATGTTCCATCAGCTGTTGGCCAATCGGTGCCAAAAATCTTTACTGGATTTTCCTTAGTACTTCTTAGAACATTTGGAATCAAATGTGTTTCTGGATTGTGGCGCTCAGCCAACCAACCACGCTTTGATTTAAGGGCACCTGCAACATTGAAATAGCGAAGTGATGCTGCAGCAATTCCTCTTGCAGCCGATTCTGCTGTAATCATCTGATCTATGGCTAATTTTGTAGCACCATAGGGATTTGTAGGTTTAGTGGGTGCGCTTTCCAAAATAGGTACTTGTTTAGGTTCGCCATAAGTGGCAGCAGATGAAGAAAAGACCAACTTCTTAACACCACTTTTGTGCATTTCATCTAGCAAATTACGCGTTCCATCAACATTTACCTGATGATAAAGATCAGGTTTTTCAACAGATTCGCCTACAAGTGATTTACCAGCAAAGTGCATGACTGCATCAACGCCAACAAGTGCTTGTGCTAAATCACCGGCGTTGAGAAGTGAGCCTTGAATAAAGCTCACACCCGCTGGAGCTGTGTCAGCATGGCCAGTGCTGCAATCATCCAGAATCGAAATTTCATAACCTTGCTCGAGCAATATATCTACGGCCGTGGAGCCGATGTATCCCGTGCCACCTGTTACTAAAACCCGCATTACAAAACTACTTCGCGCAACTGCGCCGCTGATTGCTCAGGTCGCATATCCATGATGAATGCGCCCATGGCAGATTCAGATCCTGCTAGGTATTTCAGTTTTCCAGGAGCGCGTCGCACGCTAGTTATTTGCCAGTGCAGGCGCAAAACATCGCGACCAACACGAACAGGTGCCTGGTGCCACGCGGCGATATAGGCCATATCAATTCCAAAGACACCATCTAGGCGCTTCATGACTTCAAGTGCAATGGGGGCAAATGCATCGCGGTCTTGTTCATTTAATCCAGCTAAATCAGCTACCGGGTTGAGTGGTGCGACGTGAATTTCAAATGGATAACGTGCGGCATATGGCACAAATGCAATCCAACGATCATTGCGAGCGATAATTCGCTCTTCATCACGGATTTCACGTGCAACAACTTCATCAAATAAAACTTTTCCAGTGGAAGCCTTGTATTTATTGGCTGCAGTTAACATCTTTTCAACACGAGGTGGAATATAGGAGTAGGCATAAATTTGACCATGCGGGTGAGTCAGCGTAACGCCAATCTCTTCTCCACGGTTTTCAAATGGTGCGATGTGCTCGATGAAGCTCTCTTGCGAGAGTTCAGCGGTGCGATCAATCCATGCTTCAAGTAGCACGCGCACGCGAGCAGGCGTTAAATCCTTAAATGCATTTCCATGTTCTGCTGTAAAACAGATAACTTCACATTTTCCTGCCGCACTTCCTAAATCAGTATCTGGCCCCACTTGATCCGGTAATGCCCAATCACCAGTAGGTGGGCGCAGTGAAGGAGAGCGGTTATCAAAGACAACTACTTCAAAATCAGATTCAGGAATCTCAGTTAAGAGTTCTCCTGTTGTTGGACATAGTGGACAGAGTTCTTTGGGAGGTAAAAAGATTCGGCCTTGGCGATGTGAAGCCATGGCAATCCACTCGTTAACCAGGGGATCGAGTCGAAGTTCGCCGATAGCTGGTTGTTCTTCAACAGGACGAGCATCTTTAGCGCTGCGGTTTTGGCCAGAAGTGTCGTAATAGCGAATGGTGCGGCCATCGGCCATCTGGCGATCATTTCGAAGGATGCCAGCGCTTAGTTTTTTACTCTGCTCCATAGTGTCGTTACTCTACCTTTGTGACTAAGCAAACTGCACTTCTGAGCGCTCCAACTTCCTCGTTGCTTATCGAGGTAGTTAATGGGGCCTTGGTAATTCGCCATTGGGGAGCCCCAATTCTTGGGCAGAACCATGACATCGCACTAGCTAGTCGAGTATCGATTGCAAACAGTTCTTGGGATGAACCACAGCTGCCAGGATTGATGCGCGAGAGTTCACGTGGTTTCTTAGGCCGTGGATCTTTATCTGGTCATCGCAATGGAAAAGCATGGTCAACTAAATTTGAAGTAACAGATTTTCATCATCAGGGTAACCACTGCGCAGTGACCCTTCGTGATTTTCATGCCGAGCTAGAAGTTGCAGTAACTTTTGATTTAGATGCTTTTGGAGTTCTTATTCAAAAGGCAAGCGTTAAAAACATTGGGACCTCTGATTATGTTCTCAATGAATTTATTCACTGGTTGCCCTTGCCGCAAGAGGCAACACAGAGTTTAGATTTTGCAGGCCGTTGGTCTAATGAGCGTCAACCACAGCGCCGTGATATTCAAATTGGCACATGGGTGCGCGAATCCCGTGAAGGAAGAAGCGGTCACAACTTCTCCATTGCCGATATTGCACTCAGTGCCCAAACATCTTTCCAATCAGGATCTGCTTGGGCAACAAGTATTGCGTGGAGCGGAAATTCACATTATTTAGTTGAGCGCGGTTTTGATGGTGCACAATCAATGGGAGCAGGTGAGCTCTTACTTGCTGGTGAAGTAATTCTTGGTGCACAAGAGAGCTATGAAGCACCAGCGTTATTTGCTGTGTATTCAAATCAAGGCCTAGATGGCATCAGCGCAGTGTTTCACTCACATCTGCGTGCACGTGCAATTCACCCTAAGCGTCCACGTCCGCTGACGTTGAATGTATGGGAAGCGCTCTACTTTGATCACAATGAAGCAAAAATGAGAGAACTTGTTGATGTTGCCGCCCAAGTCGGTGTTGAGCGCATTGTCTTAGATGATGGCTGGTTTCATTCCCGTCGCAATGATCGCGCAGGCTTAGGTGATTGGGTTATAGATCCTGCAGTGTGGCCACATGGTTTAACGCCAATTATTGAATACATCAATAGCAAGGGAATTGAGTTTGGTCTTTGGTTTGAGGGTGAAATGGTCAACCCTGACTCTGATTTGTATCGCGCACATCCTGAATGGATCTTGCATGAAGGTGATCGTGTTCCACCGCTTTGGCGCCACCAACTTGTTCTAGATCTAGGACAAGAGGACGCGTATAAGCATGTATTGGAACAAACTTCTGCAGTGTTGGCAGCTCACAAGATTGCTTACATTAAGTGGGATCACAACCGCGTATTAGTAGATGCTGGGCATTTAGGTGTGGCTGGTGTGCGACGCCAAACACAGGCGATTTATCGTTTATTTGCTGAGTTAAAAAAGCGCCATCCAGGACTTGAAATTGAATCATGCGCATCTGGCGGTGCACGAATTGATCTTGGTGTTATTGATTATGTTGATCGCTTCTGGACAAGTGATAACAATGATGCATTAGAGCGCCAAACTATTCAGCGTTGGACTTCCCAAGTTATTCCACCTGAGATGCTGGGAACACATATTGGACCAACACATGGCCACCAAACTGGGCGCACGTTAGAGCTCTCTATGCGCGCAACAACGGCCCTCTTCGGCCATGCAGGAATTGAATGGAACATTACTCAAGCAACTGATGAAGAACGAAAGAACCTTGCCACCTGGGCTGCGTACTACAAAGAGAATCGCGCCCTACTGCATAGCGCAAAATCTGTTCGCGTTGATTATCCAGACGAGCATGGATATCTCTATGGTGTTGTCGCTGCCGATACTAAAAAATCAATATTTGCTTACGTTCAGCTAACTCCAACTGTGGCAATTCATCCGGCAGCTCTTAAATTTCCTGGATTAGAGGCAACTGCTTCTTACTCAATCAAAGCTGTTTATCCAGCAGGCAAACCACGATTTATGTTAATCACTCCACCGCAGTGGATGGATGGCATCACAATGTCAGGTTCAGCCCTTGCAACTATTGGAGTGAGCGCACCGATTCTTGCACCAGCAAATGCTGTGTTGATCGAAATTACAAAGCTTTAATCAACCCAGTTAAGAGTTCGCTCAACAGCTTTCTTCCACTGCTTATAACCAGCTTCGCGCACTTCAAGGGTTGAGGTTGGTGACCAGCGTCGTGATTGTTGCCATTGTTTCTTCACTTCATCTTGTGAACTCCAGAAACCAACAGCAAGTCCTGCAGCATAGGCAGCCCCCAGCGCAGTTGTTTCACCGATGAGTGGGCGAGTGATATCAATTCCCATAATGTCAGCCTGCATCTGCATGCACAATGAGTTAGCGGTGATGCCACCATCAACGCGCATTTCACGCATTGGAACTCCAGAGTCAGCCACCATTGCATCCATAACATCGCGTGTTTGATAACAAATTGCTTCAAGAGCAGCGCGAGCAAGGTGAGCTTTTGTTGCAGCCCGTGTTAACCCAACAATTGCACCGCGTGCATCGCTGCGCCAATATGGTGCAAAGAGTCCTGAGAATGCGGGTACAAAATAAACTCCAGCAGTATCTGTCACAGAAGAGGCAAGATTTTCAGTTTCAGCAGCGTTAGTGATGATTCCCAATTGATCGCGCAGCCATTGAATGGCAGAGCCAGTGACGGCAACTGAACCTTCTAGAGCGTAGTGAGCAGGTTGATTACCTAACTTGAAACAGACTGTTGTGAGTAAACCATTTTTAGATCGCACGATCTCCGTGCCAGTGTTGAGGAGTGCAAAGTTTCCTGTGCCATATGTAGTTTTAGATTCTCCGCGTTCAAAGCAGACTTGTCCAACCATTGCAGCTTGCTGGTCTCCTAGGATTCCAGCGATTGGAATAGAAGTTCCAAATGGACCGTGAGGATCGGTGGATGCATAGACTTCAGAGGAAGATTTAATCTCTGGAAGTGAACTACGCGATACTCCAAAGATATCTAGAAGTTCTTCATCCCATTCAAGGGTTTCAAGGTTCATTAACAATGTGCGGCTGGCATTTGTTACATCAGTTAGATGTACTCCACCGCGAACTCCACCTGAAAGATTCCACAACAACCATGAATCAATAGTTCCCATACGTGCATTTTCATTTTTTGCGGCCGGAACATTGTTCAAAAACCAGTTCATCTTGCTGCCGGCAAAATATGGGGCAATCGTTAAGCCAGTCTTAAAACGGATTGTCTGCTTTTGGGCATCAGTTAATGTTGAGAGAAAATCTGTTGTTCGAGTGTCCTGCCACACGATGGCATTAGAGAGAGGTTGCCCAGTGGTTACATCCCAAACCACCGTGGTTTCGCGTTGATTGGTGATTCCAATAGCTACTAAATCAGAGCCCAATATGTCGGCCTGCTTGAGAGCCCCAGCGATAACTTCTTGAACGCGCTGCCAAATCTCACTGGCATCATGCTCAACCCAACCGGGGTGAGACATTATTTGGCGATGTTCAAGTTGATGTTGGCCAACAACTTTGCCTGAGTGGTCAAAGATCATGAAACGAGTACTTGAAGTCCCTTGATCCAGGCTGCCGATATAAGTCACGAAGTGAAAACCTTTCACAATTAAGTTAGGCTTACTCTACTCAGATGAAATGGAGATGCAACGCTTATGTTCCTGTCACAGCTAAGCCCCGAGCAGCGTGATAGCGCCATTGCACAATTATCGAGTGAATCCTTTGACATCTTAGTAATTGGTGGGGGAGTCACAGGCGTTGGGGCGGCCCTTGATGCCGCATCACGTGGTCTGAAAGTTGCTTTGATTGAATCTCAAGATTTGGCATCAGGAACTTCTAGTCGTTCCAGCAAACTTATTCACGGTGGCCTGCGATACCTAGAACAATATGACTTTAAGTTAGTACGTGAGGCACTCCATGAGCGCGAACTCATGGTTTCTTCTTTGTCTCCACATTTAGTTAAGCCAGTTGGATTCTTATTCCCACTGACAGAAAAATTCAAAGAACGCACATATGTTGGTGCCGGTCTTGCACTCTATGACGCACTCCGTGGTTTCCAGCGCGCACTTCCTTGGCACAAACACATTGGCCAAAAGCAGATTAATGAGATTGCACCTTCTTTGCGCCCAGATTTAATTACTGGAGCGATTAAGTATTTTGATGCACAGGTAGATGATGCGCGGCACACAATGACAATCGCGCGCACAGCTGCCCGCCATGGCGCAGTGATCGCAACACGCGTTAGCGCACAATCCCTCTTGCGTGAAGGCAAGCGCGTCGTTGGAGTCAAAGCCAAAGATTTAGAATCTGGTAAAACCATAAACATCACTGCAAAAGCCACAGTTATGTGTGCCGGTGTTTGGAGTGATGAGCTTCATGCAAAGTTTGACTTAAAGCCAGGTTATAACGTTGCAATGAGTAAAGGTGTGCATATCGTTCTGCCAGGCTCAGCGATTAAATCTAACGCTGGAATAATTCTAAAAACTCCCATTTCAGTTCTGTTCTTGATTCCTTGGGGAGATAAGTGGATCGTTGGAACTACCGATACTCCATACACTGGAGATCGAGCAGAACCTTTTGCTAGTCGTGAAGATGTTCAATACATTTTGGATCAAGCCAATCGTGTCCTCTCTCCTAAATTAGATGTTTCTCAAATTATCGGTGTTTATGCAGGATTGCGACCTTTGGTTGCAAATAATAAAGACTCGGCAACAACCAAACTCTCTCGTGAACACACAGTTGATCGACCAGCGCCAGGCTTTGTCAGTATTGCTGGTGGCAAATACACCACCTATCGAGTGATGGCTAAAGATGCCATTGATCGCGCAGTGATTGAACTTCGCGCCCTTAAGCCCGAGTCTGTAACAGAGAAACTTCCATTAGTTGGTGCTGATGGTTACTTTGCATTAGCCCAACAAGTAGAGCGCTTAAGTGAATCCAGTGGCCTAGATGCTGTAACTATTACTCACTTGCTCGATCGCTATGGCTCAATGATTAGTGAAGTTCTTGCACTTATCGAAGCGAATCCAAAGCTGGCAGCAAAAGTAGATAAAGATTTGCTTTATATAAAGGCTGAGATTGAATATGCGGCTAGTCATGAAGGTGCACGAACAGTTGATGATGTTATCTCGCGCCGTACCCGAATCGCCTTTGAAGCCAGCGATCACGGCGTGTACTTAGCAGATGATATTGCTGCAATTATTGCCCCTGTACTTGGGTGGAGTGCAAAAGAGCGAAAAGCATCAGTTACGGCATATGAAGAGCTAGTAGATCGTGAACTTGAAGCACTTGATGAACTACTTGAAGAACATGAAAGTCTTAGTTCTTAATCTGATTTTTACAACTATCTGCTGAAGGCTTCTTTGTTGGCTGCTTAGTTGGTGCTGCACTTGGCGAAGGCGTTGGACCTTGAACTACAGTAAACGTTACTGATTGAGAGCTCTCGGCATGTGTTTGTGACACATCGGTATAAACAACTTTTCCACTATATGTTCCAGCGGGAACTCCCTTAATAGCCAAAGTCCATTCACCACTTGTGGCACGTAATACCGATTGAACTGGTCTTGTTTTTGGCGCAGTTGCAGCGTCAAAGACAAGTTTTACCGCACCAGTCACAACCGGATTTGAATCAGGACGCGTGACAGTTGTTTTAAAGGTAACTAACTTGTTTGTTGTACTTGCCGATTGCGCATTGATAACCATTTGTGTTGGCTCATTATTTGGCATCAAATCAACTAATGAAGGAGCCCAGGTTCCTTTAGTCAGATTAAGGAAATCCGAGGCACTGCCTCTAAAAATATTAAGGTCAAGTCGAGTGCCAGGCACACCATATTTAGGTGCGATTCCGCAAGATGTGTATTGCCAAATAGTCCATTGTGAATCACAGTTAGCACCAGTCCATGAGTGCACATAGCAACCACCAGCTTTAATTCCAGGTTGGTTAATCGGATTAAATGGATCAATTGCATATTGGGCTAGCCATAGAGGATATTGAGCCAACTTGGCACTCTTATTCATTGAACTTTCTAGAAAGTTTGAATATGAGTAAAGGATGGGAGTTCTTCCAGTCTTTTCTTTAAGCAGCCCTAAGAATGTCTCTGCCCACAGCGTTACTGCTGCACGGCTGGCATATTTCTGGCAGGCACCTGAAGAAGATACGCGCACACACTTATTCTCTAGATCTAAGGCATAAGAGAGATCTCTTTCGGTGTAACCACCGATGGCAGCTAATCTCCACAATACTTTTTGTGCTTGTGCAGTTGCATCACGGATGATTCCGGCTGAATCACTGACATCAGGCAAAATCGCATAGTGATAAAAACCTGTGTAGAGACCAGCGGCTTGCGCTGCAGCGTGATCCATTATGAGATATTTAAGTGCAAGAGCATCTGCTGTATCTCTTGTATCTGATGCCTTGATCATGACAAAGCGAAGTCCAGAGGCATAAGCTACTGAGAAATCAATTGGCTTATCATTTGGATGCTGCCATCTACTTACATCAGCTCCATGAATACGTCCACCAGGACCAAAGGATTCGACAGCTAATGAAGGATCTAAGGTTGAAATCTGCGGCAGTTTCTTCATAGTGATTGTGCGAATAGGGGAGTTTGTTATCTTGCCCGCAATATTCACCTGAGCGCGGTATTTAATAGGGATATCAAATGAAGTTGCAACGGCCACAATTTTCCATGTTCCTGCTTTAGTGGTTTTAGTCGTAAAGCGGGTGGACTTCCAGGAACCAGATGTATTGCCTTGAATTTTAACGCTCAAGCCTGAACGAGCCGGTTTAATGGTGCCGTAGAAAGTTACAACTGAATCAGTAGCCGATGGTGTTTGTTGTAATGAAAGAGTGAGCGAGCTAGAAGCAGCTTGGACCTGCGGTGATTCAATGAGCAGAAGTGTCAGCACGATAGCTGTGATTGCGGCTCGGATCTTCATCGCTCACTTATTTCTACATCGATAGCCAGCACAGAGTTAATCGCTGCAATGAGAATCTGCTGTTGCTTCAATCGCGTCTCTGAAAATTCGTGAGAGCTTGAAAGCTTACGGGCATCTGAAAAATCTAAAGTAAGGGTCCGACCATCAAAGTCGGCCAATCGGGCATCAAAGAATGCAATCCATGAAACCCTATCAACTTCAAGAACTGCATCGAGAACTTCGTTCCATCGATTGCGTATTTCTTGCAGTTCCATAGGCGCAAACTTTACCTATGAACGCTGGTGGTTAGTGGTGTGGCGCGCCTAACCAGCGGTAATACTCACCAACAAGTTGCACTCTCATATTCATATTCGCATCTGGCTGCACATTCAACTCCTGTGCCACTCGTGAAATTACTTGTTCCACAGACTTTTCACTGACATAACGAGTACGCCCTATCTGGGCATTAGTCATTCCATCTGCAACTAATCGCAGCACCTCGGCCTGTGTGTTGGTCAAGTGGGCCATCAAGACCGCAACTCCATGATCTTGGAATGAAGTATTGCCATTAATCCATGTCACTTTGTGTTTTTCAACAGCTGCAATCTTTGATTCTCTTATCGCATCGCATAAGACTGTGAAGTCTACGATCGACTTCTTAACAAGTATTTTTGTGCCAGTGGGAATTTCATCGTTGGATTCACCCATGAGGCGAAAATCAGGACAGCTAGTGAGAATAACGATTCCAATGAGTGGATTAACTTTGCGCATACTGACTGCGATCTTTACAGCGGATATACCGATAATGTTCATATCTAGCAGGATTACATCTGGTTGTAATCGTCGGAGCAAATTGATTGCAACATTCTCACTTTTAGCTTCTCCGATCACATCAATCTCATGCAAACGTAAAGCAGCAACTAGTGTGGACATTTCAAAAGCATCATGGATTACAACTAATATTCGATTGCTCATGTCTTTAAGGTTAAACCTAAAATAAATATTTAATCCTTCATAATGAGATTACTTAAAGGATTGAGAGTTGGCACTAGAAATGTGCTCTATGATCAGTTTGTAGAAATGGGGCTATCCCTAGATGCACTCGTTGCACCATCTTTGGCAGTTAGATTTTGCGCAGAGCCAGCAAATACACCGAGAACTCCGAAACTGTATTTATGGTCACTTTCAGAGGGGGTGAAGATGTATTTAGCTGCATCACGAGCGGTTCATTTCTTTGTAATTCTGGCGAGGAACTCAGCCTCTCTCCTATAATTTGCGAGCCCGTACCGCTGCATCCATACTTAGCGCTATTCAAGGCAACAAACAGGGGGAATCATGGACGCAAAATGCCCAGTAGCACACGGTGCAAACACTCAAGTAAGTGAGTCAAACACATATTTGTGGCCCAAGGCGCTCAAGCTAGATATTTTGCATCAACACGATCGCAAGACAAACCCTCTGGGAGAAGATTTTGATTACCGCAAAGAAGTTAAAACTTTAGATTTTGCTTCAGTGAAAAAGGATCTGCATCAATTCATGACTCAAACACAAGAGTGGTGGCCAGCAGACTGGGGTCACTACGGTGGATTGATGATTCGTATGGCATGGCACTCAGCTGGTACATATCGTGTTGCCGATGGTCGCGGAGGCGCAGGCACAGGAAGTTTTAGATTTGCTCCTCTTAACTCATGGCCAGATAACGGCAATCTAGATAAAGCTCGTCGATTGCTTTGGCCAATTAAGCAAAAGTACGGAAACAAACTCAGCTGGGCAGATTTATTTATTCTTGCCGGAACTATCGCTTATGAAAGCATGGGCCTAAAGACTTTCGGATTTGCTTTTGGTCGCGAAGATGTTTGGCACCCAGAAAAAGACATCTACTGGGGTTCAGAATCTGAATTAATGATGCCAAGTGATGAGCGATATGCAGACACAACAGATGCCAGCTCATTAGAAAACCCACTTGCTGCAGTTCAGATGGGATTAATTTATGTCAATCCTGAAGGCATCAATGGAGTTTCTAATCCAGCATTAACCGCGCAACATATCCGTGAAACATTTGCGCGTATGGCGATGAATGATGAAGAGACCGTTGCCTTAACAGCAGGTGGACACACAGTTGGAAAAGCCCACGGAAATGGTGATGCATCATTGTTGGGTCCAGCACCAGAGGCTGCAGATATTTTTGAGCAAGGTTTGGGATGGAATAACCACACAAAGCGTGGAGTTGGTCGTAACACTGTAACTAGTGGCATTGAAGGTGCTTGGACAAGTGAGCCTACTAAGTGGGATGCCGGTTACTTTGAAATGCTCTTTAAGCATGAGTGGGCACTTGTGAAATCTCCAGCTGGAGCACATCAATGGGAGCCAACAAATATTGTTGAAGCTGACAAGCCAGTAGATGTCGAAGATTCATCAATTCGCTATAACCCAATGATGACAGATGCAGATATGGCGATGATTATTGATCCAATTTATTTGGAGATCTCTAAGAAGTTCCATGCAGAACCTGCACATCTAGATGATGCATTTGCGCGTGCTTGGTTTAAATTAACCCACCGCGACATGGGTCCAAAGATTCGCTATATCGGACCTGATGTTCCAGCAGAAGAGCTGATTTGGCAGGATCCAATTCCTGCAGGAACAACTTCTTATGATGTTGGCGCAGTAAAGGCAAAGATTGAATCAAGCGGACTCTCAGTTTCAGAGTTGGTATCAACTGCTTGGGACAGTGCGCGAACATTTCGTGGTTCTGACCTTCGCGGTGGAGCAAATGGATCTCGTATTCGTTTAGAGCCAGCCCGTAAATGGGAAGGCAATGAGCCTGCACGATTAAACAAAGTGCTTGCTGCTCTGGAACCAATTGCACAAGCATCTGGTGCCAGCATTGCAGATGTGATTGTTTTGGCTGGAAACATAGGAGTCGAAAAAGCAGCCGCTGCTGCTGGAGTAAAGATTTCAGTTCCCTTTACACCAGGTCGCGGCGATGCAACACAGGCACAAACCGATGTTGCAAGCTACGGTGTTCTGGAACCCATTCATGATGGATTCCGCAATTGGGTGAAGAAGGATTACGCAGTATCACCAGAAGAATTACTACTGGATAAAGCTCAACTTCTGGGCCTCACCGCTCCTGAAATGACAGTGTTGATTGGCGGAATGCGCGTGCTTGGTACTAACCACGCAGGCACATCTCATGGAGTCTTTACAAAGAATGTTGGCGCACTTTCAACAGATTTCTTTGTGAACTTAACTGACATGAAGTACGTGTGGGAGCCAGCAGGGGAGAACCTCTACAACATCCGCGATCGAAAGAGCGGAGCTGTTGATTGGACAGCCACACGTGTGGATCTAGTCTTTGGCTCTAACTCAATTCTTCGTTCATACGCCGAGGTTTATGCACAAAACGATAACAAGGAAAAGTTTGTCAAAGACTTTGTTGCTGTGTGGACCAAGGTAATGAACGCAGATCGTTTTGATCTGCAGAGTTAATTCTTAGGGTTCTTACGTGGGGCGGGTCGGGCTCGAACCGACGACGACAGAATTATGAGTTCTGGGCTCTAACCAACTGAGCTACCGCCCCTAAAACTTCTTTGAGTATATGCGTATGTTACGGGGCTAAATCTATAGTGGCAAAGATAAGGTCAGACATATGAATCTGCGCCGTATTTCCAGGCTCCTTGCCCTTGTGATGTTGCTTCCACTCAGTAGCGCAAACGCTGCACCAATTTACGTTTTTCCAGTGGCAGGCTGTGAAGTCAACTACGCCAGAGCTCATCATGATTATGCAGCCACAGATATTTTGGCTAAGGCCGGGTGCAAGTTTGTGGCACCCATTAATGGTGTGGTCGATGAAGTAAATCGAACTGATATTTGGAGTGGAAAG
>JBEATO010000045.1:0-5949 GCA_041161945.1 Actinomycetota bacterium | reverse complement strand
CCCTCCCATTGGCCGCTCGGGCAACCCGCCAAGGTCGAACAAGTACTGCGGCAATTATGGATAGTGCGAAGGGAAAGGATACCTTAGCCTCGTAGTCGAACAAACCGCCTTTTTAGCCAGTGAAGGAGCCCTCACCATGGCAGCAGATGCAAGCTTTGACGTAACCTCCAAGATCGACCGCATGGAGCTCGATAACGCTATTAATCAGGCAATTCGTGAGATTGATACTCGTTTTGATTTCAAAAACACTGGCTCAAAAATTGAACTTGAAGGTGAAAAGGTTTTGATTGAAGCCGACACTGAAGAGCGAGCAAAAGCAGCACTCGATGTCGTTAAAGACAAGATGATTAAGCGTGGAGTTTCACTCAAGCACCTAGATGCAGGAGCCCCACAACTGAGCGGCAAGATCTACAAAATTGCAGCGCCTCTAAAAGAAGGTATCTCCACTGAGAATGCTAAGAAGATTGCAAAGCTCATTCGCGATGAAGGTCCAAAGTCAGTTAAGACTCAGATCCAAGGTGATGAACTTCGTGTGACGTCAAAGAGCCGTGATGATCTTCAAGACACTATGGCAATGATTAAAGATGGTGGCTGGGATTTTGCAGTTCAATTTACGAACTTCAGATAATTGAGTAAAAATAAGTTAGGCCTTGTCTTTGGCTTTAGCGCCTACGGGCTCTGGGGACTATTCCCTCTGTATTGGCCATTGCTTAAACCTGCCGATGCCTTAGAGATAGTTTCACATCGTGCAGTCTGGACATTGGTTTTTTGCATTATTATCTTGGGTATAACTAAGGCGCTTAAATCTACGATCACAACGCTCAAGCGCCCACGGGTTGCTCTCAAACTATTTGCTGCTTCTTTTTTAATCTCCGTTAACTGGCTCGTCTATATCTGGGCCACTAACAACGGCCACGTAGTTGAGGCATCACTTGGTTATTACATCAACCCATTAATCATTATCGCCTTTGGTGTTTTATTGCTCAAAGAAAAGATGCGCACGTTGCAATGGGTGGCAGTTGGTATTGCATCCCTGGGTGTTTTAGTCCTAACAATCGACTACGGCCGCCTGCCATGGATTGCACTGGCTCTAGCTGTCTCATGGGGCAGCTATGGCCTTATCAAAAAGCAGTTAGGTCTTGGAGCACTTGAAGGTCTTGCGATTGAAACTGGTATTTCTTTCATTCCTTATGCTGGATATCTACTGTATTTAGGTAACCAAGGCACAGGACAGTTTGGTCAAACCCCAGGATTAACATTTCTACTCATTAGCGCTGGCGCAATTACCGCTATTCCGCTGCTCTTATTCAACGGTTCAACCACTCGCCTACCGCTATCAACAATCGGGCTTTTGCAATACATCACACCCACTCTTCAGTTTTCAATCGGTGTGTGGGTGCTTCATGAAGACATGCCAGCTGCGCGCTGGGCTGGTTTTCTAATTATTTGGGTTGCACTTATTACTTTAGGAACAGATTTAGTGCGATCAAGCAGAGCGGTCGATAACAGCGTCACAAAGTGACATTAAGGCACCTGTTGCATCACAGACAGGTAGTGGACCAAGTGCACTGCGAGCCTCTCTTGCAATCTGGAATAACTGTTCACGAGAATCGCCGAGAGCCTTGTGAGTACGCAATGCACTCAACACCTGCTGCACAGTTGCCTCATCTTCAATTGGTCCTGACAAAAGCTGCTTTAATTCACGATCTGCAGAATCCGTAGACTTCATGACATTTAAAGTCACAAGCGTTGGGACACCTTCACGTAGATCTGTGCCCGGAGTTTTGCCTGATTGATTTGATTCACTAGCAATATCAATTACATCATCAGCTAACTGGAAGACCACACCAATCTTTTCGCCAAATTTTGTCACTGTCTCTGTGATTTCTGTAGGTGCCCCAGAAATCATTCCACCATATCTGGCAGAGGCAGCAATAAGTGATCCTGTTTTATCTGCAACAACTTTTAAGTAATGCTCAAGTGGATCCTGTCCTGCATTTGGCCCTTGGGTTTCCATAATCTGACCAATAACTAAGCGCTCGAATGTGCGTGCCTGTAAACGCACTGCTTCTGGGCCAAGGTCAGCCAATAAATCAGAGGACTTTGCAAAAAGAAAGTCACCGGTCAAGATTGCAATGGTGTTTCCCCACCGCATATTTGCGCTTTCAACCCCACGACGCAGTGGTGCATCATCCATAACATCATCGTGATAGAGCGTTGCTAAATGTGTTATTTCGCAAGCAACTGCCGCTGCAATAACTCCTTGACGTGTTGAATCGCCAAATTGAGCAGTTAATAGTGTGAGAAGAGGGCGCAAGCGCTTACCACCAGCTGCAACTAAATGGTGGGCAGTCTCATCAACAAATGGGTATTCACTGCGGGTGTGACTTAGAAGCAAGCTTTCAACTTCTGCCATCTGCCTAATCAGTGTTGCTTCCAACTCTGGAGCAACGTTGGGAATGCCAAATGATGACATTAGCGAATGAAGGTTGCGAGGTTTGAGATGAAGTTAAGAAGCGGTGCTGGGAACACACCCAAGGCAATTGTTACGATCATTGAGAAAATAACCGTAATTGATGTCAGAGATGATGGGATTTCAACGCTTGTTCCATCTTCAACTGGATCAGTAAAGAACATTAAAACAATTACACGAATATAGAAGAAGGCTGCAATCGCACTTGATAGCACACCAGCAATAACAACACTTCGTGCACCGCTCTCATATGCTGCAGAGAAGATTGAAAACTTTCCAATGAATCCACTTGTAAGTGGGATTCCTGCGAAGGAAAGAAGGAATCCAGCAAAAGCTGTTGCAACCCATGGTGAGCGCTTTCCTAAACCTTTCCAACGGTTGAGATCAGTTACTTCACCTGCAGAATCTCGAACCAAGGTAACAACTGCAAATGCGCCGACAGTTGTGATGCCGTATGCAAATAGATAGAACAGAGTTGCTTCAAGGCCAGCCTTATTCAAGGCAATGACACCAGTGAGCAAGAAGCCAGCATGAGCAATGGATGAATATGCCAACATGCGCTTGACATCGCGCTGGGCGATAGCAACTAGTGAACCAAAGACCATAGTAATAATTGCAATAATTGTTAGTACTGGAGTCCATGACCACTGGGCATTAGCAAATACTGTGTAATAAATGCGAAGCATTGCGCCAAAGGCTGCAACCTTTGTAGCAGCTGCCATAAATGCAGTTACTGGAGTTGGTGCGCCTTGATAAACATCTGGTGACCAGGCATGGAATGGAACTGCGCCAACTTTAAAGAGAAGGCCGATAGATAGGAACGCCATTCCGATGAGTAGGAAAACATCGTTTCCGCCGCCACCCACAACTGCATTTCGAATACCAGCAAATGTAATTGAGGCTGAGTATCCATAGAGGAAAGCAGCGCCAAATAAGAAGAATGCTGATGAGAAGGCACCTAATAGGAAGTACTTAAGGGCTGATTCCTGTGAAGCTAAACGGCGACGACGTGAGAGTCCTGCCATCAAATACAGTGGAAGTGAAAGCACTTCAAGTGCCACAAACAAAGTAATGAGATCACTAGAGACTGGGAACAACATCATTCCCGCGACAGCAAAGAGAGTAAGTGGATAAACCTCAGTTACTTGATTGCCAGACTGCACCGCATGACGCTCTTCCTCTGAACCTGGAAGTGCGGCTGCTAAAGGTGTGAAGTGTTCAGTATCTGCAATTAACAGAATTGAGATGAGAGAAATAATAAGAATAGAAGCCTGCATGATTACTGCCGGCCCATCGATTACTACTGAGCCCATCGCTGCAGACATGGACTCTTCGTTACGAATTCTCCAGACCTGAACCAGAGCTAAGACAAGTGAGCCAATTGTAAGAGAGAGCTGCATAATTGGGCGAAGCGCCTTTGATGCAAAGGCTTCAACCAAAACACCAATGATTGCTCCACCCAACACAATAAGCATCGGTGAGAGAAGTGTGTAATTGAGAACTGGCGCGCTGAATTCCATTATTTATCACCATTCGTTGGAGCTGGATCTGTGAAGCCCATTTGAGCAATCACATGCGCAGATGCTGGGTTGATTACATTTAATAGTGGTGAAGGATAGAAACCAAGTGCGATGATAATTGCGATAACCGGAGCAATCGCTACTTTCTCGCGAAGATTAAGATCACTTAATCCTTCATTACCTGGTGTGGTTGGACCATGCAAAGCTTTTTGCACTGGAATCAAGATATAGAGCGCAGCTAAAACAATTCCAAATGTGGCAATAACTGCATGGACTGGATAGCGAGTAAATGTTCCAACAAGAACTAAGAACTCACTCACAAAGCTAGACATGCCAGGCAAGGCTAGAGATGACATTCCTGCTAAGAAGAATGACCAAGCCATCACTGGTGTGACGCGCTGGAGCCCACCGAAATCTGCAATTGTTGAAGAACCACGACGTGCAATCATCCAGCCGCCCACGATAAACAGCGCTGCCGTTGAAAAACCGTGATTAAACATATACAACGTTGCTCCGCTGTGACCCTGTGAAGTCATTGCAAAGATTCCCATTGTGATGAAACCAAAGTGAGAAATAGAGGTAAATGCAATTAAGCGCTTCAGATCCTTTTGACCAATTGCCAGGATTGCGCCATAAACAATTGAAATAACTGCAAGCACCATAATTAACGGTGTGAAAGTCTTGCTTGCCTCTGGGAACAAAGTTAAGCAATAGCGAATCATTCCGAATGTTCCAACTTTATCTAGAACACCTAATAACAGCACTGATGTTCCAGGGGTTGCTGAGGATGCAGCATCTGGCAACCATGTGTGAAGTGGCCACAGAGGTGCCTTAATTGCAAAGGCGATGAAGAAGCCTAAGAATAAGAAGTTCTGAGTTGTAGAGCTCATCTCTAACTGCGAGAGTGCTTGAAGATCAAAGGTATGACCGCCTTGAGCACCAGACATAACATAGAGAGCAATAATCGATGCCAACATCAGTAATCCACCGAAGAGGCTATAAATCAAAAACTTCACTGCAGCAGCTGATCGCTCGCCAGTTCCATAACCACCGATAAGGAAGTAGACCGGAATCAACATCGCTTCAAAGATGACATAGAACAAGAAAACATCGGTTGCTGCAAAGACACCAATCATCATCGTTTCAAGAACAAGGATGAGGATGTAGAAAGTTTTAACTGACCATCGGCCACCATGAGCTTCATTCCAGCCCGACAACACAACAATGGGTGCCAAGATTGTTGACATCAAAATCAAGACAAGTGCCAGGCCATCAATGCCAACGGCAAAGTTAATGCCAAAGGTTGGAATCCATGAATACTTTTCAACAAATTGAAGATCCACATTATCGCGCTGGAAGTTCATAGCCATTGCAATAGTTGCTCCTGCAACAATCACAGTAGTTGCAAGTGCAACTTGCTTAGTTAAAACTTCTTTAGCTTTTGGTGTAGCTGCAACGGCAATTGAGCCAATGATTGGTAATAACATCAATAACGTTAATGAATTCATTATTGAACCACCACCCAAATCGCACCAATCAAAAGGGCCGCACCAACAAAGATCAGCGCTGCATAACTACGAACAAATCCGCTTTGCACTCCGCGTAGAGCTGAACCTGAGTTCATCGCCAATTGGCCCACTCCACGCACTGCGCCATCGATAACAGCTTCATCTGTTTTAACCAAAGCCTGCGTTAACTGCGCACCTGGGCGCATAAAGACGGCCTCATTGAAGCGATCCTGCATGAGATCTTGGCGCGCAATCTTTGTTAATACTGAGACATTTTCTGGAGCAATCGCAGCAACGTCTTGGCGTGAATACTTAAAGAATGCAATCGCAACACCAATTGCAACCATTGTTAAGGCAAGTGCTGACACAACAATTGGTTCTAATAGGTGCTTCTGGTACTCCTCGCTGTGACTAAACAAAGGGTGCAACCAGTTTTCTAGTGCATCGC
>JBEATO010000042.1:0-11946 GCA_041161945.1 Actinomycetota bacterium | reverse complement strand
TTCACACACCACCATAAGGAAAAGAGAAGCAGATGAATCAAATTATGAAATCAATGGTTGATGCAGAGTTAGTTCTGCGCGATCGCCTCATTAAAGCCCACAAGAAGTTCTATTCACAGTTAAGAGATGAGCAGGGAGATGTACCGGGTTGGGTTTTAGTAGTGCTTATGACCACCGGGCTAGTAACTGCAATCTGGACTATCGCCGCACCTCGCTTGAGTGCAATTCTAAAAAACTCCCTCGATTCAATGAATGGGATTAGATAACAATGATTACAAGAGGCTTTCATGAATCCTTTCTAGGTAAAGCTAGACAGGAAGATGGAAATGTTGAAAGCTCACTTGTTCTTATTCCTCTGCTCATTCTCTTTCTTATCGCCATTGAACTCATAGTTGCGACCAATCTTCGCAATAGTGATTTCGCTCTGGCTCAAAGTGATGCCTCAAGCAGAGCAATTAGCGGGATAGTTACAAGTTCAGATCAAGTCATTGAACTGAATTCACCCGATTCATTCACACATATGAAGTTGCTGATTACAAGACGCAAGCATTCATTGCCGCGGCTAGTTCCAGGATTAGTGGCACTGCTTGGTGGCAATGCTGTTGTTGAAGTAAATGGGGCGGCAGTAATGGAAAACCTCAATTGAAGAGCAGATTGCGAGATGAAAGTGGAAGCGCCATTGTTGAGTTTGTTGCACTGGCTATTCCGCTCTTTATCCCAGTCTTCATTTATCTCAATAGCTTTGCCTCTGTCAGCGGTAATGAGGCTGTGATTCGTGTAATGGCACGTGAAGGAGTTCGTGCTTATGCTGCAAGTGATAGTGACTATTCAGGCCGCGTAGTTTCAGGACAAGTAATTGAACTTATTGCACAGAATCTAGGTCTAAGTTCAAGTGAAATCGAAACAATAGATACCAACTATCAATGCTCCCGTTTGCCATGTTTGTCAGCAAATAGCCGGATTCGCTTAACTATTTCCTATATTGATAGTAAATCGCATAGAACTATTGAAGCTTCGGCGCAGGAAAACATTAGTCCATGGAAATAAAATGGAAATCAAAGCTTGGAGATGAACGTGGATCTTTAAGTGTGGTGATTATTGGGCTATTTGTTGTAACAGTTGCGGCTTTGATGGTTATGACAGACATTGCAACGGTGATGGTGGCAAAGCGCTCCTTAACTCAAGCCACAGAAGCGGCGGCAATGCGTGGAGTTCATACTCTCGATCGCGCTGCTTACTACACCGGAAAAGGCACAATGGCCACTACACCTCTTGCACTTATTAACAAGCGAGAACACTCAGCAATACCAATTGATTGCAATCAAGCAGTTCTAGATGTGATGTTGGAGTTACACAATTGGAGTACAGATGATTCTTCAATGAAGCGTCAAGAGCTGCAGGGGATTGTGTTGACAGATTTTATTTGCGATGGAACCTCAGTTGAGATCTCTACATTTGCCACAATCAAGTTTCCATTCACGGTGCCATTTACTTCTAAAAGCTCAGCTCATTTGTATTCCAGCGCAGCCAGTAGCAATCAAGTGCAAGAGGGCTTCTATCTATTTGGAGTTCGCCTGCACTAAAGGCTGCAGGGCATCGGTTATTTGCTAACTCGCTCTCCGCTATCCTTACACTATGGCTGCGCGTGAATATCAATTAGAGATCAATGAAATTGACGCGACCCTTGTTTCAATTGAAAAGGTTTTAGACCTCCCTAAGCTGCGCAAACAAGCCGCGGAGTTAGAGGAAGAAGCGGGAGTTCCCAATCTGTGGGATGACCCAGAGAGTGCACAAAAGATTACGAGCCGTTTATCACGCGTGCAATCAGAGATTGCCAAGCTATCTGGTCTGCGCCAACGTGTTGAAGATCTACCCATTCTCTTTGAGTTGGCTGCAAGTGAACCTAATGGATCTGGAATTCAAGATGCTGAAAAAGAGTTAGATGCAGTTAAGAAATCGATCGGTGAATTAGAAGTTCAGACATTGCTCAATGGTGAATACGATGATCGTGATGCATTGATAACAATTCGCTCGGAGGCTGGGGGAGTCGAGGCCGCTGATTGGGCTGAAATGATCATGCGCATGTATTTGCGCTATTGCGAGCGTCATAACTTTAAAGTTGATGTCCTAGAAACTTCCTATGCTGAAGAAGCAGGCATTAAATCCACAACTTTTAGAGTCACTGCGGCATATGCATATGGAACTTTGTCTGTGGAACAAGGAACGCATCGTTTAGTTCGTATTTCACCGTTTGATAGCCAAAGCCGCCGTCACACATCTTTTGCTGGTGTTGAAGTTGTGCCAGTTGTTGATCAAAGTGATCATGTTGAAATTGATGAAAAAGAAGTTCGTGTGGATGTTTATCGCTCATCTGGTCCAGGCGGGCAAGGTGTTAACACCACTGACTCAGCAGTTCGCTTGACGCACATTCCAACTGGCATCGTTGTCTCTTGCCAAAATGAGCGCTCACAAATTCAAAACAAGGCAACTGCAATGGCCGTTTTGCAATCAAAGTTATTGGAACGCCGCCGTCAAGAAGAACAAGCAAAGATAAATGCCCTCAAAGGCGATAACTCTGGTTCATGGGGAAATCAAATGCGCTCCTATGTTTTAGCGCCGTATCAAATGGTCAAGGATTTGCGCACTGATTATGAAACAGGAAACACATCTGCGGTTCTCAATGGTGAAATCGATGAATTTATTGAGGCCGGTATTAGGTGGCGCAGAAGTTCGTAATTTCGGTGTCTAAAGCATAAATCACATTTTTTCACAGGCTCAAATGCGCGTTACATACCGGTATTTGCCTCGATTTTCCATAAACTATGCAATAGGCCGAGAGCGGATTCCCCGATATCCGCGCCGCAGATGCAATGGGAGATTTAAATGATTCGCTTTGAGAACGTCACAAAGATCTACCCAGGGCAAGAACGTGCAGCCCTTGATTCGGTAAATCTTGAAATTACTAAAGGTGAGTTTGTTTTCCTTGTGGGACTTTCAGGTTCAGGTAAATCTACTTTCTTGCGTTTGATTTTGCGTGAAGAGCGTCCCACGAATGGCGTTATCCATGTTGCCGGTAAGGATTTAGGAACACTTGCAGCACATAAGGTTCCTGAGCTGCGCCGCCAGGTTGGAACTGTTTTCCAAGATTTTCGTTTACTGCCAAATAAGACAATTACAGAAAACGTGGCATTTGCTCTGCACGTTCTTGGATATTCCCAAAAAGAGATCAATCGCGAAGTTCCTGAAGTATTAGAGCTTGTTGGTCTTGAAGATAAGGGTGATCGTTTGCCTTCAGAGATCTCTGGTGGTGAGCAACAGCGTGTGGCAATTGCGCGTGCATATGTCAGCCGCCCACCAATTTTAATTGCCGACGAACCAACTGGAAACTTAGATCCAGCGACATCTGTTGGAATTATGAAACTCCTAGATCGCATTAACCGTGAGGGAACAACGGTTTTGATGGCAACTCACGATGCAGGAATTGTGGATCAGATGCGCAAGCGCGTTATTGAACTTGATTTAGGCCACGTCATCCGCGACCAAGTTCGCGGTGTCTATGGATACACAGGATAAGGGGCACAACATGCGCGCACGGTTTCTCTTAAGCGAAGTTGGTATCGGCCTTCGTCGAAACATGACAATGACTTTTGCCGTCATTGTTACGACAGCAATCTCACTCTCATTGCTAGGAATTGGCTTGCTTTCAAATGCACAAGTCGGGGCGATGAAGGACTATTGGTATGACAAGATTGAAGTATCGGTTTTCTTATGTGGTTCACTCTCTGAATCACCATCATGTGCTGGTGGCGTAGTTACATCAGAACAGCGACTTCAAATCCAGCAAGATCTCCAGTCCATGCCAGCAGTGGATAGCGTCTTCTATGAATCTCAATCAGAGGCTTTTAATCGTTTCCAGGAGCGCTTTAAGGATTCGGCAATTGCAGCAAATGTAACTGCAGACCAACTTCCTGAATCATTTAGAGTTAAATTAAAGGATCCAACCCAGTTTGCCGTAATTGTTAGCGCATTTTCGGGTCGACCTGGCGTAGATGTTGTCCAAGATCAGCGCAGTATTTTGGAGAAGTTCTTTAAACTATTGGGAGTACTTAGAAATGGTGCATTGCTAGTTGGTCTGGCATCAGTACTAACTGCTGCATTGTTAATTAGCAACACACTTCGAATTGCAGCCTTTAACCGCCGGCGTGAAACTGGTGTGATGAAACTGGTCGGTGCATCTTCGTGGTCGATTCAGCTGCCATTTCTTCTTGAAGGTGTTATCTCAGCAATCGTTGGTTGGGGACTTGCAACTGGTTTACTTGCCGGCCTTAAGGGTGTCATTGATTCCAGAGTCGCCCCACTTTTGTCCTTCACTAACTTCTTCGGTTGGGGAGAAGTGTGGGTCGCATCAGCGTATTTACTGGCAACGGGCCTATTTGTTTCAACGGTTGCATCAGTAATCACGCTACGCCGCTACTTAAAGGTCTAAAGCCTTCACATCTAGTGAGAGAATTGCCCCTGTAATCCTTTAACGCAAACAAATAGGAAAGGGCGGTGATGCGGTTATGGTTAAAGAAGTTGGCCGCAAAGTCATTGCCCAAAACAAGAAGGCACGTCACGATTATTCAATCGAAGATGTCTTTGAATGTGGAATGGTTTTAACGGGCACAGAAGTTAAATCACTACGACTCGGTAGAGCATCGCTCATCGATGGCTTTGCCATGATTAATGACGGAGAACTCTGGCTCAGTGGCGTTCATATTCCTGAATACACCGAAGGAACGTGGACAAATCACACACCACGTCGTGAACGCAAACTTCTAGTTCACAAAAATGAACTTAACAAGTTAATTGGAAAACTTAAGGATTCAGGCACAACACTGGTTCCTCTCTCCCTCTATTTCAAAGATGGAAAAGCAAAGATTGAAATTGCAGTTGCGCGCGGTAAAAAAGCCCACGATAAGCGTGAAGCCCTTAAGGCTCGTGAGGCCGATCGCGAAGTAGCACGCGTGGTTTCTAGAGGTTCTTCAGGAAAGAGCGGACGCGCATCTAAGCGTTACGAAGACTAGTTTTTTCATCGATTTTGGCTTGTCCGTTTTATGTCTTACACTTATCTCACCGCCGCCTAGTTCGCCCAAATTTTGGGTGCGATTTAGCGACGGCAAGTAATTAAGAATTACTTTGACAACTACATAGTGATGAAGGAATTACGTTTCTTTTTCTTCAAGTTTTAAACTTGGGGGTGAACGGTCTCGACTTTGGATGTTGAGGCAGGGGAAGCGGGCCGAGGAAGCCGGAATGATCTCGTAAACCAATAATCCGTGCAAAAAATAACTGCTGACACTAATCAGCAAGCTTTCGAACTCGCTGCATAAGCATTTCGAAGCCGTTAGCCCAGGTGCCGCTCTCGACCTGGGGTCTAGCGTCGCTAGAGGGCTTTTCACTTCGTTGGTGTTGCAAACAACGAGGGAGAACATTTTTGCAACTGAGTTCGTCGAAGAGTCGTGTGGAGAAACTTCGGGACTGAGAAAGCGATAATCACACTACGCCCGTAGAAGCCCTGTTTTTGCACCGAAGGACCCGGGTTCGATTCCCGGCACCTCCACCATTTTTTATTTAATGCTGGCCCTCTGGGCCATGTCCATCTTTTCCATTACTACGGCCACCAAGTTTCCATTTCATGGCTGGGCCGTGCGCTGATTTGTTTCTCGGCTTTATCCCTAGACGTTCTAAGATTTTGAAGCTCGGGAAGTATTCATTTCTAACTGCAATGTAACAGGTAAACAGAGAAGTTAAACCAAAAAATCGTGGTGCTATGGGAAGCCCTGGAATCAGTAGCCATTGAGCACCAACCAATGTGCCCAGCGTAATAAACATTCCATGGAAAATTCTCTTGATGAAAGTAGTAATCAAGCTTTTAGTTTTGATTCTGGCCAGAGCTATTGCTATTGGTCCGCAGATTATTGCAAGCGTAAATAGAACCATGACAATAATTGCCAGACCTTCCATTTAGAGCCCCTGCCAATCCTCACGTGTCGCTGCATACAGCGCCATATCTATCTGCGTTCCATCTTCTTTACGAGATTTCTTTCGCATGATGCCTTCTAGGGTATACCCAGATTTCTCCAATAGTCTACGAGAAGCGATGTTTTCAACATTTACAACAGCTTCAATACGCTCAAAGCCAATGCTCTCAAAACCAAATTGAGTCAGTAACTTTGTAGCGGTAGTACCAATACCTTTACCCCGCATCGGCGCACATAGCCAATAACCTATTTCTCCAACATGCTCGCGCAAATCCATGCTGTGAAAAGAAAAAGCTCCAGCGAATTTTGCATCTTCACCATTGCCATATTCAAGTGCTAACTGGAGCTCAGTTTGATTTGCAAAAGCGTTAGGAGATCTCTCTCGAACATAAAACTCCGCATTGGCCATTGAGTAGTTAGAAGGAATGCGCGTAAAGATCGGGATGAGAGGATCTTGAGCGCCTTCAAATAATGCAGGAATGTCAGATTCTTGAGGTGCTCGCAAAGTAATAAGACCGTGTGAAAGCGTCGGAACTTCTGTGGGCCACCAAATCATTTGTGAAGTATGACAGGTGGGGCTTATCAATCAACCCTGCTGTAGATCCTTTGGCGCTCCGTGCACATCCAAAACATCGGCTGGCTTTGAATCCCCACCTAGTTTTGTTCCTGCGCCACTTCGGTTCAAAGGCTTTTTTGCATCTTCTTTGTAGTTAGCTGGAATTGAACCGAGTAGACCCTTTTGGAAATCTTCAAATGCCTGGAGAACTTCGCGCTTTGTATTCATCACAAATGGGCCCATCCAGGCAACAGGTTCTTTAATTGGGGCTCCACCTAAGATGAATAGCTCCATTTCCGGAGAGCGAGATTCTTGATTATTAGCTGCACGAACAACAATTGTGTCGCCATCACCAAAGACAGTTAATTGACCGGTGTGAACTGGGCGTTCTTCATCACCAACAAAACCATGTCCAGCCATTGTGTATACAAGTGCGTTGTAATCACGTCGCCAAGGCAAACGAAGCTCTGCGCCTGCTGCAATAGTTGCGTGGATCAAAGTAATAGGTGTTTGAGTTGTTCCTGGACCTTCATGGCCATCTACTTCACCTGCAATAACTCGAAGTAGTGATCCACCATCGCTCGAGGAAAGAAGTGCAACATCTTTTGCACGAACATCTTGATAAGCAGGAGGTGACCACTTTTTAGCTGCAGGAAGATTTACCCAGAGTTGGAAACCATGAAACAAGCCGCCACTCATTACTAAACTCTCTGGTGGAGTTTCAATGTGAAGAATTCCAGCACCAGCTGTCATCCATTGTGTGTCACCATCAGAAATTCTTCCACCACCACCGTTGTTATCCTGGTGGTCGAAAATTCCATCAATAATGTATGTAACTGTTTCAAAACCACGGTGTGGATGCCAAGGAGTTCCCTTTGGCTCACCTGGTGCGTATTCCACTTCACCCATTTGATCTAAGTGAATAAATGGATCAAGTTCAGCTAAATCAACTCCGGCAAAAGCACGGCGAACAGGAAAACCTTCACCTTCAAAACCTTGAGGCGCAGTTGTGATGCTTTTTACTGTGCGGGCACGCGCATTGGGTGCTTCGGCTACGCGTGGCAAAACAGTTATATCGGCAACGTTTACAGCAGGCATCTCAACTCTCCTTTGTTAAATCCAAGGTTAGTTGAACATTCAACCACTTGCAACTTGAAGTTATAGAGCCTTAAGTGCTGATACGACCTTAGTCAGTGAAGCTTTAGCATCACCGAAGAGAAGCATGGTCTTTGGATCATAAAGAAGTTCATTTTCAATTCCGGCAAAGCCAGGACGCATTGAACGCTTTAAGAAGATGATGTTTGCGGCATGGTTAACTTCCAAGATAGGCATTCCATAAATTGGGCAGCCTGGTGAAGTTTGCGCAGCTGGGTTAACAACATCGTTTGCACCAATAACAATTGCCACATCGGTCTGACCAAATGTTGGATTTACTTCATCCATTTCAGCAAGTTGCTCGTATGGAACATTTGCTTCTGCAAGCAAGACGTTCATATGTCCAGGCATACGACCTGCTACAGGGTGAATTCCATATGCAACGTCAATTCCCTTAGCAATCATCATGTCTGCAAGTTCACGGACTGTGTGCTGAGCTTGTGCCACAGCCAAACCAAATCCAGGAACGATTACTACGCGGCGTGCATAGTTAAGCAAGATTGCAACGTCATCAGGTGAACCAGAACGCACTGGACGATCTTCACCTGAGCCAGATGCTTCCTGTGGCTTTGCAGTAAATGCACCGAAGAGAGTTCCAAATAAAGAACGTCCCATAGCTTCTGCCATCAAGCGAGTCAGGATTGTTCCAGATGCTCCAACCAAAGTTCCTGCAATGATGAGTAGAACTGAATCTAGAACATAACCACTTGCTGCCACAGTTAAACCAGTAAACGCGTTCAAGAGTGAAATAACAATTGGAACGTCTGCGCCGCCCACTGGGAGTACGAAGAGAACACCGAAGAGCAGTGACAAAGCAGCAAGAACTAGAAGTGGTGTTGTTCCAAGGGCCGTAACAATCCAGCCTCCCACACCAATAACGCTAGCCAACGTGGCTGCGATGATGAATCGTCCTGCTGGGAAAATTACTGGTCGAGTAGTCATTAACTCTTGGAGTTTCAAGAAGGTAATAATTGAACCACTGAATGAAACACAGCCAACAATGACAGTAAAGACGGTGAAGATAACTACGGCAGTAGTGGCCTCAGTGCCCAAGTGCAGGTATTCGACGATTGCTACCAAAGCAGCTGCGCCACCACCCACACCATTAAATAAAGCAACAAGTTGTGGCATCTGAGTCATTTGAACTTTACGGGCAGCTGGAACACCAATAGCTAGACCAACCAGGATTGCACCGAGAATCCAACCTAAGTTATTCAGTGGAAGAGTTGAACCTGGATTGGCATAGAAGAAGACCACTAACGTTGCCAATGTGGCACCAAAGGCACCGATTAAGTTTCCGCGACGAGCAGTCTTTGGGTGAGACAAACCTTTAAGCGCCAGGATAAATGCCACTCCGGCAGCTAAACCTATGAGGTCATACACCGTGCGGCTCACTTTTTGTTTCCTTTGAACATTTCAAGCATTCGATCGGTAACTACGAATCCACCCACCATGTTGATAGTTGCTAAGACAATTGCGGCTACGGACAGACCTAGTTCAAGGTTGGTTGAACTGTGATCGGCAACAATAATCGCGCCGACCAAGATAACTCCGTGGATAGCGTTGGCACCTGACATCAGTGGCGTGTGAAGAGTTGAAGAGACTTTAGAAACAACTTCAAAACCCACGAAGACTGCCAATACAAAGATTGAAACAATTGCCATAGGTTCCATTTACTTGTCTCCTCTTCGTGATCCACCATGTGTTAGCGCAGAGTCATTAAGAATTTCATCCTCAAAATTAAGGTTAAATGCAACGGCTTCACCCTCTTTTGCTGCCGTTGTCATGAGAGTTAAGAGATTAACTACGTTTCGTGAATATAGGAATGAAGCGTGGAATGGGAGCTGGCTAGGGACATCTTTGCCACCCCATATCTTCACACCGCCTGAAGTTATAACAATCTCTCCAGGCTTTGATCCTTCAACGTTTCCACCAGTTTCAGCAGCTAAGTCAACAATTACTGTGCCTGGTCCCATTGAATCAACCATTGCTTGTGTCATCAAGCGTGGTGCTTGGCGACCAGGAACTGCAGCAGTTGTGATAACAATGTGTGATTTAGCGATGTAAGGAGTTAAGAGGTCACGTTGCTTAGCTGCGCGATCTTCAGTCATCTCGCGTGCATAACCGCCAGCACCTTCTAATGATTCAAGTTCTAACTCAATAAAAGTTGCACCCATTGATCGAACTTCATCTGCAGATGCTGGACGAA
This sequence comes from Actinomycetota bacterium, assembly GCA_041161945.1. GTDB lineage: Bacteria > Actinomycetota > Actinomycetes > Nanopelagicales > Nanopelagicaceae > Planktophila. The sequence continues at coordinate 2,003 of JBEATO010000042.1, read as the reverse complement.
CGTCGTAAGCAGAAACAACTGCTCCAAGTCGGCGAGCAGTTGCAATTGCCTGCAAACCAGCAACGCCTGCACCAAGTACAAGAACTTGCGCTGGCGTAACTGTTCCTGCAGCTGTCATGAGCATTGGGAAAAATCGTGGTGATAACTCTGCGCCAACAAGAACTGCGCGATATCCAGCACATAGGGCCTGAGAAGTAAGTGCATCCATTGATTGTGCGCGTGAAATACGAGGAACTAGTTCAAGTGAAAATGCCGTCACTCCTGCAGATGCTGCAGCATCAATTGAGTCAACTGCAGTTACCGGAGAAAGGAATGAAATAGTGATTGCACCCTTTTTCAACTTACTCATTTGAGCAGGTGTTAACGGTTGAACTGATAGGACTGCATCTGCAGTGCTCAGTACTTCACCATCGGAAATCGTTGCACCGGCAGCCTTATATTCAGCATCTACAGCCTGTGAATGGGTTCCGGCTCCGGATTCGATGACAACATCAAAACCAAGTCGAGTTAATTTATTGATGATGTCGGGGACAAGCGCCACGCGCTTCTCTCCATCTTTAATTTCTTTCGGGACGACTACACGCATGGGCAGAATGCTAGTGCTAGTTGCCTTTCAAGTCACCCTTTGTGAGGTGGAAAAGTAGCGATTGAATCGTTGTCCGGCGATGATATGCCTCACGCCAAATCACAGAACGTGGACCATCGATTACAGATGCCTCAACCTCTTCACCTCGGTGAGCAGGTAAACAATGCATGAATATTGAGTCTTTATTTGTGAGCGAAAATAAATTCTCTGTTACGGCAAAGGGCGAGAGTGCCAGCACCTTCTCATCACGTTCACTTTCAGAATCTCCCATTGACATCCACACATCGGTATATAAAACCGATGCATCTTTCGATGCGGCTTCTGGATCATGACTTACTTCAACTTTTCCACCGCTCTTTGCTGCGATATTCTTTGCAATCTCAACAACTTTGGCATTAGGTGCCCACTTACCACTTGGTGTTGCAGCAACAACATGTGCACCCATGATTGCACCCATAATTAGCCACGCATGTGACATGTTGTTTCCATCACCTAGATAAACAAATTTACGACCTACAATATCTTTTCCAAAGTTTTCGCGAATTGTTAACCAATCGGCAAGTAATTGGGTTGGGTGATCATCATCAGTTAAAGCATTAATGACAGGAATGGATGCATGCGCACCTAACTCCTCAACATCTGCTTGAGCGAATGTTCGAATGATAAGAGCGCTGCAGTAGCCACTGATTATTTTTGCTGTATCTGCGATTGTTTCGCCACGGCCCAATTGCAATTCATCGCCACGAATAAAGATTGGAGTACCACCCAAATGGGCAACTGCACTCTCAGAGGAAAGTCGAGTACGGGTTGAAGGCTTAGTCATATAGATAGCAACACTCTTATTTGCTAAAGCACTCTTTGAACGAAGGGGATCTTCGGCAAATGCCGCAGCGGTTTCCAGCAAAAGCTCAACATCATCGCGGCTGAGATCTTGTGTGCGCAGTAAGTCCTTCATTTGTGAATTCTACTGGGTAGTTTTGCCATCACCAAAGGTATTCTTATCTACCTCATGGGCCTCTTTGGAAAGCGTGGAATTGAGACGGAATCTGATACCGATCTCTTAACTAGACCTGACCTCGAAGAAGATGATGGTGGCCATGATCGATTTGCTCATTATGTGAAGAAGGAAAAGATCACAGAATCTGCCGTGACTGGAAAAGCGGTCAGAGCACTTTGTGGCAAGAAATGGATTCCCTCTCGTGCTCCAGAAAAATACCCAATCTGCCCAACGTGCAAAGAGATTTATGCAGGGTTAAAGCCCGAACCAGAAGATAAGTGAAGATGAGGCGTAGTTCTTATATTGCTCTTGCTTTACTAATGATCATTTCATTAGCTCCACATGCAATCGCAGCGGATAATCAACCTCGCAAAATAGTTTCTGGATGGATTCCGTATTACTCCGTAAAAACTGTTATGC
>JBEATO010000028.1:0-3180 GCA_041161945.1 Actinomycetota bacterium | reverse complement strand
GGAATTGCTCTGGGTCTTGATCGCGTGTGTGCTTTGCTCACTGGATCAGATTCAATCCGTGAAGTTATAGCTTTCCCTAAGACTGCAAGCGGTGGAGACCCATTAACGGGTGCTCCAACTCCCATTACTCCGGCGCAACGCAAGGAGAGCGGTATTGATGGCGCTCCTAAAGCAACGCCTCAGGTAGGCTAACAACATGGGTCCAGGTGGAATTGCAACAATAATCGCAAGTTGTGCGCTGATGGTTATCGCTATCGCAGTTGCATACGTAATCATTCGTATTGGTCGTTTGGTTGATGAAGCTAAAGCATCACTTAAAGCTTTGACTGATGAGACTGCACCATTAATCGATGAGGTTCACACCACCGTTACTTTGGTCAACGGACCACTCAAAAGCATTAATCGCATAACCAAGAATGCTGAAGATCTATCTGACAAGGTAAACGAAGCAACAACATCCTTCATCAACAAGAATGGCTCTGCAGTTAAAGTTGCTGGTGCATTGATCTCTGCTGCATCTATGAAGAAAACTCGCTCTAAGAAGAAGGCTGAGTGATCCCCACAAGTGGAATCCGCCGAGATCCGTTCGCGCTGGCTGCGCTTCTTTGAAACAGATAACCGTCAAGGCTTAAACCACACTGTTGTCCCTTCAGCATCACTGATTGCTGATGATCCCAATCTTTTGCTTGTTAACGCGGGCATGGTTCCTTTTAAGCCTTATTTTCTGGGTGAAATTACTCCGCCATATGAGCGCGCAACTTCTGTACAAAAGTGCGTTCGCACATTAGATATTGATGAAGTTGGTAAAACAACTCGTCACGCCTCTTTTTTCCAGATGTGTGGCAACTTTTCCTTTGGCGATTACTTCAAAGAGGGAGCAATTGCACTTGCGTGGGAACTGCTGACGCGTCCTATAAACGATGGTGGCTATGGTTTCCCGGAGGATCGTCTATGGGTAACTGTCTATTTGGATGATGATGAAGCTGCAGATATTTGGCATAACAAGATGGGTGTTCCAAAAGAGCGCATCCAACGCCGCGATATGGAAGATAACTTTTGGTCAATGGGTGTTCCTGGGCCATGCGGTCCTTGTTCTGAGATTTATTACGACCGCGGTCCGGCATATGGCGCTGAAGGTGGGCCGATTGCTGATGAAAATCGTTACATGGAAGTGTGGAACTTGGTGTTCATGCAAAATGAGCGCGGTGTTGGTTCAGGCAAAAATGATTACCCAATCCTTGGCGAACTTCCAGCAAAGAGTATCGATACTGGTTTAGGCCTTGAGCGCATGGCTGCACTGTTGCAAGGTGTTGAGAATATTTATGAAATTGACACAACGATGCAGATTTTAACTAAGGCATCACAACTCACCGGTGTTAAGTATGGATCATCCGAGAAATCAGATGTCTCACTTCGCATTATTGCTGACCATGCTAGAACTTCAGCAATGCTCATTGGTGATGGTGTTACACCTGGAAATGAAGGCCGTGGTTATGTTTTGCGCCGCATGATGCGCCGAACCATTCGTAATATGCGCCTGTTGGGTTCTATGGATCCCATTATGTCCGAGCTCACCGTTGCAGCTATTGGTGCGATGGGCCCTCAGTACCCAGAGTTAGTTACAGATTCAAAGAGAATTCTTTCAGTGAGTGTTTCAGAGGAAGAAAGTTTCTTGCAAACAATCAAGAGTGGAACGCAAATCTTTGATGTTGCAAGTGCTGCGCTAAAAAAGAGCAAGAGTTCAGTGCTACCTGGAGAAGATGCATTTAAACTCCATGACACTTACGGCTTCCCTTTTGATTTAACTCTTGAAATGGCGCGCGAAGAAGGCCTAGAAGTAGATGAAGATGGCTTCCGCCGCTTGATGAAGGAGCAAAAAGATCGTGCTAAAGCCGACTCAAAGGCTAAAAAGAGTGGTCACACAGATCTCTCCGTTTATCGCCAGGTCGCAGATAAGAACGGAAAGTCAGAGTTCGTTGGATATACACACCTTACAAGTGAAGCAAAGGTAACTGCCGTTTTGGTTGATGGAAATTTAGTTGGCTCAGCTGGTGCCGATGAGGAAGTTGAAATTGTTCTAGATCGCACACCTTTCTATGCAGAAGGTGGCGGACAGCTCGCAGATGGTGGAACGATTACTTTGGCAAATGGCGCTGTTGTTGAAATTGATGATGTGCAGACTCCAGTTCCTGGTGTCTTTGTTCACCGCGGTCGTGTTCTCTCTGGTTCATTGGAGAGTGGGTCACAGGGCCAAGCCGCTATTGATGTCGAACGCCGTCATGCCATCTCTCGCGCACACACTGCAACACACATGGTGCACAAAGCTTTCCGCGAGCTGCTTGGCGAAACTGCAACACAAGCAGGTTCTGAGAACTCACCAGGAAGATTTCGTTTCGATTTCCCAGCAACAGGTGCCGTTCCAGCATCAGTTCTCAACGATGTTGAGTCCCGCGTGAACACATTGTTGCTAGATAACTTGGAAGTAAGTGCGCAAGTGATGTCACAAGATGCTGCCAAGAAACTAGGCGCTATGGCTCTCTTTGGCGAAAAGTATGGAGACCAGGTTCGCGTAGTAAGTGTTGGAGACTGGGCACGTGAGCTTTGCGGTGGAACACACGTCTCTCGATCTGGTCAGCTAGGCGTCGTCAAACTTTTGAGTGAGTCATCAATTGGTGCTGGAGTTCGCCGGGTTGAAGCCCTCGTGGGTGTTGATGCATATAAGTTTTTAGCTCGCGAACATATCTTGCTCAATTCTTTAACAGAAATTATCAAGGGCGCACGCGTTGAAGAACTCCCTGAGCGCATTAATGGATTGATCAACTCAATGAAAGAGATTGAAAAGGAGCTAAGTGTTCTGCGCTCTGCACAGGCTCTGGCTCAAGTGGGAGAAATCGCCAAGGGTGCAAAGGTTGTTAATGGGACAACAGTCATTACTTCTGTATTAGGTGATGGCATCTCTGGAGATGATTTGCGAAAGATTGCTTTGGAACTGCGTTCAAAGGCTGCAAACAGCGTTGTTGCACTTATTAGTGTCAATGACTCAAAGCCTGTTTTAGTTGTTGCAGCCAGTGATGCTGCACGTGCGGCAGGTGTTAAGGCTGGAGCGCTAGTAAAGATCGGTTCAACAGTTTTGGGTGGCGGCGGAGGCGGCAAAGATGACTTCGCTCAAGGCGGAGGAAC
>JBEATO010000023.1:0-6350 GCA_041161945.1 Actinomycetota bacterium | reverse complement strand
GCTAAAGAAGTAACAGCTGATGCCAAGGTGCGCCTCAAGCTCAAAGAACTTGAAGCATCTGGCTATGGGCACTTCCCCATCTGTGTGGCCAAAACGCAGTATTCCTTTAGTACCGATGCAGCATTGCGCGGTGCACCCAGCGGACATTCCATCAATGTTCGCGAAGTAAAGCTCTCAGCAGGTGCTGAATTTATCGTAATGATCTGCGGAGAAATCATGACAATGCCAGGTCTGCCTAAGGTGCCATCAGCTGAGCGCATTGATTACATTGATGGAAAGGTAGTGGGTCTGTTCTAATGAAGTATTCGACATGGTCACAAGAGGCAGCGTTAGCTGTGCTTGCGACCTTGCGCGAAGAAAAAGGCGCAGTCCTTATGGCCTTACAGGCTCTGCAAAAAGAGTTTGGTTATGTTCACAAAGAAGATGTGGCGTTAGTTGCTAATTTCTTCAACAACTCACGGGCTGATGTTCATGGAGTCTTAACTTTTTATCATGATCTACTTACTGAACCACCTGGCGATAATCACATCTCTGTCTGTGTGGCAGAGGCGTGCCAAGCAGTGGGATCTCGTCAGCTAGAAAAAGATGTGAAAGCCAAGTTTGGCAAAGAAGTCCATGATGGTTATTGCTTTGGTAACTGTGCACTGGGACCATGTGCCATGGTGAACGGCGCAATTATTGGCCGAGCAAGCGTAGAAAAGATTGAAAAGGTGCGCGTATGAAAATCTATGTCCCAGGAGATAGCGCAGCAATCTCTGTTGGCGCAGATGCAGTAGCTGCTGCCATTGCAAGCAAAGTTGCTGGTTCAACGATTATTCGCAATGGCTCTCGCGGTGCACTCTGGTTAGAGCCGATGGTGGAAGTTGAAACCGATAAGGGCCGTGTTGCCTATGGTCCGGTGAGTGTTGAAGATATTGATTCACTCATTACTGCAGATTTCATGCACGGGGGTGCTCATAAATTATCCCTAGGTGAGAGTGAAAAGATTGAATGGTTAGCTAGCCAAGATCGTGTGACATTTAAACGTGTTGGAATCATTGATCCGCTCTCACTTGCAGACTATGAAGCACATGGGGGATTAGTGGGCTTACGCCGTGCTATTTCGATGAGCACCGAAGCAATTGTGGAAGAAGTTAAAGAATCAGGTGTGCGTGGGCGTGGTGGGGCAGGATTTCCAGCTGGCATTAAGTGGAAGACCGTTGCTGATGCAGTCAGTGATCAGAAATATATTTGCTGCAACGCAGATGAAGGCGATAGTGGAACTTTTGCTGATCGCATGCTTATTGAAGGAGATCCATACACACTCATTGAAGGTATGACTATTGCAGCTATTGCCGTTGGTGCCACAGAAGGAATTGTTTATCTTCGCTCTGAATATCCATATGCAATCAAAATCTTACAAAAGGCTATCGATATTGCCCACGCATTTGGTTGGCTCGGAAGTTCAGTTCTTGGAAGTAAGCACGCTTTTGAATTAAAGATTCGTGTGGGTGCTGGTTCATATGTCTGCGGTGAAGAAACTGCGATGCTGGAGAGCATTGAAGGAAAGCGTGGAGTTGTACGTGCCAAGCCACCACTTCCAGCGCTAGAGGGTTTGTTTGGTAAACCAACTGTTATCAATAACGTATTAACGCTTTCAACGATTCCTGCAGTGATGGCAGATGGTGCGGCTGCATATAAAGCACGCGGTGTTGGCAGATCTCTTGGCACACAGGTTTTCCAATTAGCTGGCAACACCAAACGGGGTGGAATTGTTGAAAAGCCTTTCGGTATCTCTATTGAAGAAGTAGTCAATGGTTATGGCGGGGGAACATTAAGCGGTGCACCAATACGTGCGGTGCAGGTAGGCGGACCGTTAGGTGCCTACTTTGGAATAGATAAATTTGAAACATCATTAGATTACGAATCTATGTTGGCAGCTGGTGGAATGCTTGGACATGGTGGATTAGTTGTATTTGATGATTCAGTTGATTTAGCTCAACAAGCCCGATTTGCAATGTCATTTTGCGCCCTAGAGTCCTGTGGCAAATGCACACCATGTCGAATCGGTTCCACGCGCGGAGTTGAGACAATCGATTTAATCATTCAAGGCGTGAAGGTGGATGAGAATAAGAAGCTGCTACTAGATCTTTGTGAGGTTATGACCGATGGATCTCTGTGTGCCATGGGCGGATTAACACCAATGCCGGTAAAAAGTGCCATGATTAACTTCCCTGAGGACTTCACTGGGGAGGTGAGCCGCCGATGACAATGATTCATGAACATGACTTCGGCACACCTGCTAGCAAAAAGAGTGAGCAAGTAAGCCTTGAAATTGATGGTAAATCAGTAACCGTTCCAGCAGATACGTCCATCATGCGCGCAGCGTCAATGGCTGGCATCGATATTCCAAAGCTCTGTTCAACTGATCGTCTAAAAGCCTTTGGTTCATGTCGCTTGTGTGTCATCCAAGTAGATGGACGTAATGGAACACCTTCTTCTTGCACAACTCCTGTGGCAGATGGAATGAAGGTTCTTACTCAGTCTGAGAAGTTAAATCGTCTACGCAAAGGTGTCATGGAGCTCTATCTCTCTGATCACCCAGCAGAGTGTGCAACAGGGGATGAGTGTGAAGTCCATGTGGTTGCTAAGAAGATCGGAATTAGTAAGAGCCGTTATGCAGCAACTTCAACACATTTAGATTTAGCAAAAGATGAGTCAAACCCTTACTTCACATTTGATTCAACTGAGTGCATTGTGTGTAATCGCTGTGTTCGCGCCTGTGATGAAGTGCAGGGAACTTTTGCATTAACAATTGAAAACCGTGGCTTTGAAGCCCGCGTATCATCATCTGGTACATCATTTATGGAAAGTGAATGCGTATCTTGTGGTGCTTGTGTTCAGGCCTGTCCAACAGGTGCTTTGACTGAAAAGACTTTGCTCACTATTGGGGCCCCTACATCATCTGTTATTACAACTTGTGCCTACTGTGGTGTTGGCTGTTCATTCAAAGCCGAGATGCGCGGAGACAAACTTGTGCGCATGGTTCCGCTTAAAGATGGTGGAGCTAATGAAGGCCATTCCTGCGTTAAAGGCCGATTTGCTTACGGTTATGCCACCCATAGTGATCGCATTACAAAGCCAATGATTCGAAATGCAATCACTGATCCATGGAAAGAAGTTTCGTGGGAAGAAGCGATTTCCTTTGCCGCAACTGGTTTGAAGAAAATTCAAGCAGAATCTGGCAGAAATGCCATTGGTGGAATTACGTCATCTCGCTGCACAAACGAGGAAGTATTCGTAGTGCAGAAGATGGTGCGCGCTGCCTTTGCAAATAACAATGTTGATACCTGCGCTCGAGTGTGCCATTCACCAACTGGATATGGACTTGGCCAAGCTTTTGGAACATCGGCTGGAACACAGGATTTTGAGTCTGTTGAGCACAGCGATGTGATCATGTTGATTGGCGCTAATCCCACAACAGCCCACCCAGTCTTTGCATCACGCATGAAGAAGGCGCTTCGTAAAGGGGCTCAGCTCATTGTCGTTGATCCACGCGTTATTGCACTTGTTCGTACACCTGGTGTGGTTGCAGCTCAGCACTTGCAATTAATGCCTGGAACAAATGTTGCAGTTATTAACGCCTTGGCTCACGTGATTGTTACTGAGGGTTTAGCTAAGCGTGACTTTATTGACGCTCGTTGTGAAAAGAAATCATTTAAGGAGTGGGAAGCGTTTATTTCTTTACCTGAAAACTCACCAGAGGTTTTAGAGGCATCATCTCGTGTACCAGCAGAGCAGATTCGCAAAGCTGCACGTTTATTTGCTTCTGCTCCAAATGGTTCTATCTATTATGGTCTTGGTGTTACCGAGCACAGCCAAGGTTCAACCATGGTGATGGGCATTGCAAATCTAGCAATGGCCACAGGAAATATTGGCCGCAAAGGCGTGGGAGTAAATCCACTGCGTGGACAAAACAACGTTCAGGGCTCTTGCGATATGGGTTCATTCCCACATGAGCTGCCTGGCTATCGCCATATTTCAAATCCAGATACCCGTAAGATTTTCAATGATAAGTGGGGCGTAACGTTAGATGCAGAGCCTGGAATGCGAATTCCAAATATGTTTGATGCCGCGCTAGCTGGTAACTACCGTGGACTCTATGTTCAAGGTGAGGATATTGCCCAGTCCGATCCTAATACTTCTCATGTTCACGCAGCACTTCGTGCTATGGATATGGTTATTGTTCAAGATTTATTCTTAAACGAGACTGCAAAGTTTGCCCATGTCTTCTTGCCTGGCACATCATTTTTGGAAAAAGATGGAACATTTACTAACGCTGAACGCCGTATTAACCGAGTTCGCCCAGTGATGAAATCAGCAACTGGAAAGAGTGAATTCGAAGTCACGTGTGATCTTGCAACTGCGATGGGATACCCAATGTCCTATGGCAGTGGGGCAGAAATCATGGATGAGATCGCAGCAACAACACCCACATTTGCTGGAGTTTCATTCAAAAAACTTGACGAGGTCGGCAGTCTTCAGTGGCCATGTAATGAGGCCAATCCTGACGGCACACCTACGATGCATACAGAGAGCTTTATGCGTGGTTTGGGTCAGTTCAACCGCACGCCTTATGTTGCAACAGATGAAAAGGCGACACGTAAATTCCCACTCTTGCTCACAACTGGCCGTGTTTTGAGTCAATACAACGTGGGCGCACAAACACGTCGCACGGCAAATAATGTCTGGCACACTGAAGATATTTTGGATCTGCATGAATCAGATGCCCAGCTACGTGGTGTTACCGATGGTTCTTGGGTCAAGTTATCTAGTCGCGTGGGCGAAACAATTATGCGTGCGCGCATTACTGATGAAGTTCCAGCTGGTGTTGTTTATACAACTTTCCACTTCCCAGAAAGTGGTGCCAACGTCATAACCACTGATTTTTCTGACTGGGCAACAAACTGTCCTGAATACAAAGTAACTGCTGTTGAAATTACACCTAGTGCACAAGGCCCAGGTTCCATGGTTGAAACCCATATTGATGGCGATGTTCAGCTAGCTTCAATTATTCGCATGGTGAATCAGATTGCTGCAAACTTCCCAGTTACTGATGCACCTGAAGTTAAAGTTGCGCACCACATCGTTCAGTTCTGGACACCAGTAATGATTGAGCGTTTACACAAAGATGTTGATAAGTCTTTACTCTCACCAATTGCCCAAAAAGCTCTTGAGGTAATGCTAGTTACTAAGTAATTCCTTTACTTGCTGGGCTAGCTGACCATAACCAACGTTTTGAATCTCTAGTGGCAATCCAATACTTGCTGCTGCTTGTGTAGCTAGCTCTTCTAACTCTTCACTCGGTACTTGTGCTAACCAGATAACCCTTGAGTAGTTCTTAAAGTAGTCATCACGCAGCTCTGGTCGCTTATCTAGACCCAATTCAACCATGACGCTGCGGTGAAATGATTTAACAAGAAAATCTGTCAAAAAGTATGTGCCAGCACCAGATTCCATAATCTCTTCTATTTTCTTTGCCCCTGCAAAGATGTCATAGCAATGATTTCCACCTAAACGCTTCACACCATGAGTTGCAATCACCGTATCGAGTGCGCCATATGTTCCACAATCGGCATATGCCACCGCACATTTCTCGTGCTTGTCTTTGATCTCAGTGAGCAGTAAATCAACTTCACCAGCGATCTTTTCTGGACGATTGTGAAGCAGGGGCGGAAGAGGATAGATGGTGATATTAAATGATTCTGTAGTTGCGATATCGGCGATATGGGTAGCAAGTGCCCCGCAGGCAACTACGCCAACACTCATGCAGGAAATGCGAGACGTTCAACGAACTTATCGTTGAAATCTGCGCGATCAGATAGTTCGACGTAGTCGATGGCTTCTAATAAAGATTGTGCGCCGTTGCGCTCTTGGGCAGATAGCAAAACCATCTTGGCGCCTTCGCCTGCAACGTTACCAGCAGACATGATGCGCATAACTGAGAGCTTTGGAACCAAACCAATCTTTACTGCAGATGAAGGAGAGAGATAAGAGCCAAAGGAGCCAGCAAGGAGAACCTGCTGAATTTCAGATTCATTGACACCAAACTCTTCAAGCAGTAGCGCCCAACCTGTGGCAATAGCTGCCTTAGCAAATTGAAGTTCGCGAACATCGCGCTGAGTTAAAAAGACGCAATCAGATAGATCGCCTACTTCTTTACTCCACGTAAGAACAAAGACGCGCTCACCTTCACGTGTAACGAGTCGACTTGCTAGCTTTGGCGAAATTGTCAGGGCAGCTTCATCGCTAACAAACTTGCCTGAGTGATCAAGTAAGCCCACTTGAACCAAAGATGCACAAGCATCAAC
>JBEATO010000020.1:0-6066 GCA_041161945.1 Actinomycetota bacterium | reverse complement strand
GCTGAGAGAGCAGGTGGTTGCGAGCGCGGAAGGCTCACCCCAGAGGAGGTGATGTTTAGCGGGCTCATAGGACAAGGGTGATGCCAGGCAGAGTGATTGACAAGAGAAAATCACCCCTTTAGGGGTGAGATAAGCGGGGGATTTCCTAGGGGTAACCCTAGAGAGCTAAGTTCTTAGTTATCTGATCTGCATGCTCGATGGCATGGCGGGTGTAGGCCTTAAGCCATTGTTCAAGTGAGAACTCTCCGCGCTCTGAGTGAATGCAAAAGTTCTTTAACTGCTCTGGTTCAAGTCGCTTGATAATTTCTAATGATCCCGCACGTACAGCTTTAAAGACTTCTATCGATGTCTGAACTGGCAAAACGGTATATCCAAGAGTTGGATTCTTACCCCAAGCACCTTCGTCATAGCCTTGAATAGCAGATCCAGGTTCTGCAACTAAACGCTTAAGGCGTGCAAAAGACTGTGCCTCACTATCGGCGCAGTGGTGAATAACTTGGCGAGAACTCCAATCCTCCCCCACGCACAGATCTAGCTTTGATTCAGGAACATTGGTGGCAATAGTTAAAAACTCATTCGTTGCCTTTTCATAGGCTGCGGCAATCTCTGCAATCGATGACATTAGTTTCCAATCTGTGGTTGGTTTAAATGGCTCTCTACTATGTGGCCATTATCTTCGCCTATATCAAAGAATAAAACAATCACAAGTAGCGCTGCGATGGTCCCAGGCAGTATGCCTGAACGGCTGGTGAAGCAAGCAAATTACTAGGCGTACTTTCCCGTAACAAGGAAATAAACACGACGTGAGACTGAAACGGCATGGTCTGCATAGCGCTCGTAGTAACGACCAAGCAAGGTTAAGTCAATTGCTGGCTCAACTCCATGTTTCCAATTGGGGTCAACAAGTGCAGAAATCAATTGTCTGTGCAACTTGTCCATCTCATCATCATCGCGTTCAACTTCAAGTGCCATCTCGGTATTTCGAGTTGCAATAACCAAACCAGTTTTATTGGTGATCTTTTCTGCTGCGCTACCCATAGCTTGAAACATTGTTAACAGTTCAGAGGGAACAGCACCATCTGGGTGGCGCAAGCGTGCAATCTTTGCAACGTGGTGAGACATATCCCCCATGCGCTCTAAGTCAGCGCTCATGCGCAGAGCTGTAACAAGTGCGCGAAGATCTGATGCAACTGGTTGTTGGCGCGCAATGATGTCGATGATGCGTGCATCTAAATCATGTTGGAAATTATCAATCTGATCATCGGTAGCGATAACTTCTTCAGCCAAAGCTAAATCTGCTTTAAGGACAGCTTCGGTTGCTTTTGCAATTGATAGCGAAACCATCTCGGTGAGATCGACCAGAGATTGGGATACGCCATCGAGTTCATCTTGGAAAACTGAGCGGATAAGTGCCATGCGGTGAACGTATGCGAGCAGGATGAATAGAAAGCCTCAGTTAGGTGAACGGCAGGTAAACGAGCAAATCCGCACCAGCACCCCACGCTAGAGTGGGCTTCATGAAGTTTCGTCGTGGTGAATCCCCCGCCGATTCAGCGCGCGAACTGCCAGAGATGCTCGTTCATACCCTGCTCAATCTTGAAGGCGAAGCCTTTATCGCAGCTCCTGGGGAAATAGCAATCTTTTCCACTCCTGGAACAGAACAACTTGGAATTCTCAAAGATGGCAAGGTACAAAGTCCAGAGTTAATTGCAACGATCCGGGTGGTGCGTAGAACTAATAAAAAGCAGGTTGGCAAGATTGATATTCCACGCGGACCAATTGGTGAAGGTGTTCATGAATTAACTGTGACAGTTATTCCTCTAAGTGAAGATGATCTAGTTCTCACTCTTGTTAGTGATGAGAGTGAAGCAGAAAGAGTGCACGAAGTACGCCGTGATTTTGTTGCCAATATTTCACATGAGTTAAAAACTCCAATTGGTGCACTTTTACTTTTATCAGAGGCGGTTTTAGGTGCTAAAGATGATCCTGTCGCGGTGACTAAATTTGCAACCCGAATGCAAACAGAATCAAAGCGCTTAACTGATCTAGTTCAAGAAATCATTAACCTTTCTCGCTTGCAAGACTCAGATCCATTACAAGTAGCAGTTGAACTTGAAATCGAAGATCTGATTAATGCGGCAATTGATCAAAGTCAGATTTCTGCAGATAATCGCCTAATCATGGTTTCGCACACCGAAGCCGAGGAAGCACTTGTCCTGGGCGATCGCGAGCAGTTAGTAATGGCTATTCAAAACCTTGTGGAGAATGCAATTAACTACTCCCCTGAAGGCACCAAGGTTTCAGTCAATACAACTGTTGATCAAGGCATTGTGGATATTTCAATAACTGATCAGGGAATTGGAATTCCAGAAAGTGATGTTGATCGAATATTCGAACGCTTCTATCGCGTGGACCCTGCCAGATCACGCCAAACTGGCGGCACAGGACTCGGCCTTTCCATTGTGAAGCATGTTGCTTCAAAGCACGGTGGCGAGGTAAAGGTATGGAGCGTTCAAGGCATTGGAAGCACTTTTTCACTTCGTTTACCCATCTACACCCCTACTCCAGAGAGCATCCAATGACAAAGATTCTGATCGTAGAAGATGAAGCATCGTTTTTTGAAGCGCTCGAATTCCTATTGAGCAAAGAGGGCTATGAAGTGGAAGTAGCCCAAAATGGTCGTGAAGCGTTAGATAAATTCGCAGCATCGGGCGCTGATCTTATTTTGCTTGATTTGATGATTCCAGAAGTTTCTGGAATTGATGTCTGTCGCTCCATTCGAATGACTTCACAAGTTCCAATCATTATGCTCACCGCAAAAGATGCAGAGATAGACAAGGTTGTTGGTCTTGAACTTGGTGCAGATGACTATGTGACTAAGCCTTATTCATCCCGTGAATTGATTGCTCGTATTAAGGCAGTGCTTCGCCGTGGGATTCCAGATAGTGAAGAGCATGGCGATCTAGATGTTGTCTCAGTTGGCCCAATTAAATTAGACACTGCCCGCCATCAAGCGACCATCAACGGCTCACTCGTTGGTCTTCCGCTCAAAGAGTTTGAATTACTGGAGTTTTTAATGAGAAATGCGGGCCGTGTTCTAACACGTTCACAGCTCATTGACCGTGTGTGGGGCGGAGATTACTTCGGTGACACAAAGACCCTGGATGTCCACATCAAGCGATTGCGTTCAAAGATTGAAGCAGATCCTGCTAATCCTGTGTTGATTCAGACCATCCGCGGTCTTGGCTACAAGTTAGAGAATTAAAGAGATGCAAAAGCATCGTCAAGAACGCTTAATGCATCCTTGAGAAGCTCATCTGTAATCACAAGCGGTGGCAAGAAGCGCACAACATTTGAGTAAGTACCAGCTGTTAGAACCAAGACACCTTGGCTTTGGCAGTACTTAACTACTGCGCTCATTGCAGCAGTGTTGGGATTCTTAGTTCCTGGCTCTACTAATTCAATTGCCTGCATAGCACCGCGTCCTCGGACTTCACCGATAACTGGATACTTCTTAGCAAGCTCGCGTAGTGATGAACCTAAAATCTCTCCGATGTGGCGAGCGCGAGCAACAAGGTTTTCTTCTTCCATTGTTTCCATTGCGCCAAGGGCGGCAGCACATGCAATTGGATTTCCGCCATATGTTCCACCCAAACCTGATGCATGAACTGAATCCATAACTTCTGCCCGACCTGTTACAGCTGCAAGTGGAAGACCACCAGCGATTCCCTTAGCTGTTACGAGCATATCTGGCACAACGCCTTCTTCTTCAACTGCAAACATATGTCCGGTGCGGGCAAAGCCAGTCTGAACTTCATCGGCAATAAAGACGATTCCGTTATCTTTTGAATACTTTGCTAGAGCTGGAAGAAATCCCTTAGGTGGAACGATGAATCCACCTTCGCCTTGGATTGGCTCAATCAAAATCGCAGCAACGTTATGTGCTCCGATTTCTTTATCAATTTTATGTGTGACCAAGTCGATGGCATCTTGCGAAATAGTTGCTTGATCTCCCACCCAATGGAATGAGTAAGGCATTGGCACGCGATAAACCTCAGGAGCAAAAGGACCAAAGCCCTCCTTGTATGGCATGTTCTTTGCAGTTAAGGCCATAGTCAGATTTGTACGACCGTGATAGCTATGTTCAAAAACAACAATTGCGGCACGCTTTGTGTAGTGACGTGCAATCTTTACTGCGTTTTCAACAGCTTCAGCACCTGAGTTAACAAGTAATGACTTCTTCTTATGTGAACCTGGAGTCATTGCATTGAGCTTTTCGCATACTTCGATGTAGTTCATGTATGGAGCAACAGTGAAACATGTATGTGTAAATGCCTGTACTTGTTCAATTACGCGATCAACAACGCGCTGTGCGGCATTTCCAACGTTTGTAACACCGATTCCTGAACCTAAATCAATAATCTGGTTGCCATCGATATCGAGCAAGATTGCATCACTTGCACGTTCGATTACAACTGGAATTGCCATACCCAATCCGCCTGACGTCGCTTCCGTGCGGCGCTTAAGCGCCTCAGTGGATTTTGGTCCCGGAATAGCGGTAACCAAACGACGTTCTTGAGTCAGGTTAGTCAGTGTGCTCATGGGAGAAGTCTAAAGCCTCATTTCCGATCAGAGCGCCCAGAAGTTACCCTTGGCGCTATGAGTTCACTGAGAGATTCGGCACCACTTCTAGATGCCTACCTTTCTTACTTTGAAACCAAGCGGACACCTTTCACCGTCCCGGGTCACAAGCAGAGAGCGTCCCGCCTAGATGCCGGCTTAGGGGTAGTCGTTGATGGTGATACTCCTTTATATGGTGGTTTAGATGAGATCAAATTAACCAACCAGACATTAAAGAAAGCTGAAGCTCTCGCTGCCACCTTATGGAGCGCTGACTTTGCTCGCTTTTCAACTGGTGGTTCAACACATGCCAATCAAGCAATGATCTTGGCTCTGGGAAAACCTGGAGACAAAGTTGCACTCTCGCGCACCGCGCACCGCTCAATTCTTAGCGCACTTGTATTAGCTGGTCTAGAACCCATCTGGTTATCACCACAAATTGATGAAGCAACGGGTGTACCAACAGGTATTTCAGTTGCTGAATTTGAAAAAGTGTTAAATCAAAAACCAGTTGCGCTACTTCTGACTGAGCCAGGCTACTTAGGCACTTTGTCAGATCTACCAGCGTTAGTTGCAGGTGCACATGCGCATTCAATTCCTGTCATTATCGATGCAGCATGGGGCGGACACTTTGGTTTCTCACCTCTAACCCCCCAGCACTGCTTGCAGATGGGCGCAGATGCACTTATTACTAGTGTGCACAAAGCTCTTCCTGGTTACAGCGCATCATCACTTCTACTAGCACAAGGAAAACTTCTCAACCTTGATCGCATTGAACAAAGCTTTGAAACAACTCACACCACTTCACCTGCCGGTGCTCCCCTGGCATCTATTGATGGTTGTCGTGCTCTGCTTCAAACTCGCGGGGATGAATTGATTACCCAGCTAGTTAAAAACGTTGAAGATTTCAAAGCCAAAGTTCAATCCAACTTTGATCTACCAATTTTCTTGAATGAAAGTGATTTTGCACCCGGCCGCTTTGATCCAGCCAAGATTGTGCTGCGCGCTAATCAACTAGGTGCATCTGGGGTTGAGATAGAGAAGAAATTACAAGCTCAGAACATTCGCGTTGAGATGGCCGATAGCGACAGCGTTGTCTTCATTGCAACTCTGGCTGATTCAATTGAAGAGTTTGAGCATTTAGCTGATGTCCTCACTCCAATTCTCACCTCACTACAAACAACCCCGCGTCCAACAGCAACCTCACTGAGCTGGTCAGTTGTCCCAACCGTTGCGATCTCAATGCGAGATGCTTATTTTGCAAATACCGAGATGGTTGCTGCGAAGGATTGCGTGGGCAGAATCTCAGCTGACTTAATCGCCCCTTATCCCCCAGGTGTTGCCGTGGTGGCACCAGGTGAAGTTCTCACATCAGTAATTCTTGATGGTCTGGCAACAACTAAGGCGGCGGGTGTGCGAATCGCCTATGCCACCGATCCATCTCTT